>NZ_SCMZ01000001.1:0-257526 GCF_005503285.1 Sphingomonas sp. 2SG | reverse complement strand
GGCGGCGACCCCGCCCGCCCCCGACCTCGCCGTCAACGCGAAGCAATGGACCGACAAGCAGCTGTTCTGGATCCTCCAGCACGGCGTCAAATATACCGGCATGCCCGCCTGGGCGGTGCAGGACCGGCAGGACGAGGTGCGCCGCATGGTCGCCTTCGTCCGCCGCCTGCCCGGCATGACGCCGGCGCAATATGACGCTCTGGTCGCCGAGGCGAATCCCGGCGCCGATCTCGCCACCTGCACCGGTTGCCACGGCACCGACGGCCGCGGCCGCGGCGCGCCCGACATTCCGGTGCTCGGCGGACAGGACCCCGCCTATCTGCTCGCCGCGCTGCAGGGCTATGCCGATGGCAGCCGCTCCAGCGCGGTGATGCAGCAGGTCGCGATGCGGATGCAGCCCGAGGCGATGCGCGATGCCGCGCGCCGCTTCGCCGCGATGCCCGGTCTCGGCGCAGCGCCTGCGGGCGACGCCGCCGCCGCGCGGATCGTGACGCAGGGACTGCCCCGGCTCCAGCTTCCCGCCTGCGCGAGCTGCCACGCGCCCGGCAAACCCTATCCCGTGCTCGCCGGCCAGCGCCCCGCCTATATCGCGCAGCGCCTGCGCCACTGGCGCGGCGACGAGACGGTGGTCGACGCGCGCAAGAGCCATGCGACGATGCCGGTCATCGCCCGCCGCATCCCGGAGGAGATGATCGACCCGCTCGCTCGCTATCTCACCGGAGACGCGGTCGGTCGCGGCAAATGAAGCGAGGCGCGCCGTCGAAGAATTGGACCACAACCGCCGAGGGCAATGAGCCGCCAATCCCTGCAATCGCAGGACTCCATCAACCGGCTTCGCGAATCGGGGGGGTGGGGGGTATGGCTTGAGCATGCGTATCGCGATCATCGACACGAGCACGACGCGTGCCGCGATCATCTCCGATGGATTGCGCGAGGCGGGGCTCCACGATCTCGTCCTGATCGACGGCACGCGCGGCATGGTCGCCGCGCTGGAGAAAGCGGCGCCCGACGTCGTCCTGATCAACCTCGAAAATCCCAGCCGCGACGTGCTCGAGGAGTTCTTCGCGGTGTCGCGCGCACTCGCCCGGCCGATCGCGATGTTCGTCGACCAGAGCGATGCGGAAACCACCGCCGCCGCGGTCGACGCCGGCGTGTCCGCCTATATCGTCGACGGCCTCGCCAAGCAGCGGATCAAGCCCGTCATCGACCTCGCGATCCGGCGGTTCCAGGCGTTCGCCCGGTTGCAGGACGAATTGCACGAAGCCAGAAGCGCGCTCGCCGACCGCACCACCATCGATCGCGCCAAGGCGATCCTGATGAAGCGCCGCGGCATCGACGAGCCGACCGCTTACGGCCTGCTCCGCGCGCAGGCGATGCGATCCAACCGCCGGATCGCCGAGATCGCCGATGCGATCATCACCAGCGACGCGCTCATGGGAGATTTGTGATGGCGCTCGACCGGATCCGCATCGGGTTCCTGCCGCTGGTCGATGCCGCGCTGCCGATCCTCGCGCGCGAACAGGGGTTCGCCGAAGCCGAGGGGCTGGAGATCGAGCTCGTTCGCGACATGACCTGGGCGACGGTACGCGATCGGCTGCTCTACGGCCATACCGACGCCGCGCACATGGTCGCGCCGCTGGCGATCGCGACCGCACTGGGCCGCGGGCGGCCCGCGGTGCCGATGGCCGTGCCGTTCGTGCTGGGGCTGAACGGCAATGCGATCACACTGTCGCTGCCGCTCGCCGCGCTGGTGATGAACGGCGATGCGCTCGGCGATCCGGCCGTGCTCGGCGCGCGACTGAAGGCGGTCGCGGCCGAGCGTCTCGCCGCGGGGCGGCGGTTGCGGTTCGGCGTGGTGCATCGCTATTCGAGCCACAATTACATGCTGCGCTATTGGTTGGCGGCGACAGGCATCCGGCCCGATACCGATGTCGAGATCGTCACGACCAGCCCGACCTTCGCCGCCGACGCCTTGGCGGCGGGGGAAGTCGACGGCATCTGCGTCGGCGAACCGTGGAACGGCGTCGCGGTCGATCGCGGCGTCGGACGGATCGCGCTGGTTACCGCGCAGGTCTGGCGGCGCGGCGTCGAGAAGGTGCTGGCGATGCGCGCGGCGACGCTGGACGAGCGCCGCGACGTCGTCCACCGTCTGATCCGCGCGCTGCATGCCGCGGCCGCGCATTTCGTCGATCCCGGCACGCGCGAGGCGAGCGCGGCCATCCTCGCGCGACCCGCCTATCTCGACGCGCCGATCGATGCCGTGACGCGGGCGATCAGCGACCGGGTACGGCTCGTCAAGGATGCCACGCCGATCCATGTCCCCGACTTCATGTTCCAGTATCGCGAGGCGGCGAACTTCCCGTGGCGCAGCCAGGCGGCCTGGCTGTATTCGCAGATGCTGCGCTGGGACGGCACGCCGTTTTCGGCCGGGGAGGCAGCCACCGCGCAAGGCGTGTTCCGTCCCGACGTCTACCGCGCGGCGCTGGCCGGATCGGGCGCGCCGCTGCCCAATGCGAGTTCGAAACTGGAGGGCGCGATCGCCGCGGACAGTATCGGCGCGGGATCGACCCAGGGGCGGCTGATCCTGGGCAATGACGCCTTTTTCGATCGGCGCGCCTTCGATCCGGACGATATCACGGGATATTTGAGCAGCTTACCGTAAAGTTGCTGCATCTGCGAAACGGCGCTTGCGTGATCGCGCCATTTCGATCATCCTGACAGCGTTCGGCAAGGGAGTCGGACACGATATCATCGCGAGACCGGTTCCAACGACGGGGCCGGACCGCGCAAGGCGATCCACCGATCGTCGAGAGGCAACGAAGCCGTCCAGATGCGTCCGCAAGGTCGCCGTCTGGGCGGCTTTTTCTTTGTCCAACGCAGATGGGGAAACATCATGCTGTTCGCATCGCCGGGGATCGAAGTCACCGGATCGAAGGCCACGAGGATCGACCTGTTCAGCGCCGCCACGCCGCAGATGCGGGCGTTCCACGTCACGTGGCTGGCGTTCTTCGTGTGCTTCTTCGCCTGGTTCGCGGCGGCGCCGATGATGCCGCTCATCAAGGCCGAGTTCGGCCTCAGCAAGGACCAGATCGCCAATATCAACATCGCCGCGGTGGCCGTCACGATCCTCGTGCGGCTGGTGGTCGGGCCATTGTGCGACCGGTTCGGACCGCGTCGCGCCTATACGTGGCTGCTGCTGCTCGGCGCGATCCCGGTCTTCGGGCTCGCCTTCGCCCGGACCTACGAGACGTTCCTGTTCTTCCGCCTGGCGATCGGAGCGATCGGCGCGTCGTTCGTGATTACCCAATATCACACGAGCGTGATGTTCGCGCCCAACGTCGTCGGCACGGCCAATGCGACGGTCGGCGGCTGGGGCAATGCAGGCGGTGGCGCGGCACAGAGCCTGATGCCGCTGGTGGTCGCGGCGATGATCGGGCTTGGCGTCGAGCACGCCTGGGGATGGCGCGCGGCGATGTTCGTGCCGGGTGTGGCGATGGTCGCGATGGCGTTCGTCTACGCGCGCTACACGCAGGACACGCCGCAAGGCGACATCGTCGACCTCCGCGCGGCCGGCATCGCGCTCGACGGCGGCAAGGCGACCGGCATGGCGATCTTCCGCCGCGCCGCGTCCAATTACCGGACGTGGATGCTCGCCGCGACGTACGGCGCCTGTTTCGGCGTCGAGATCTTCATCCACAACATCGCCGCCAGCTATTACGTCGACCGGTTCGGACTGTCGCTGACCGGCGCCGGGCTCGCCGCCGGGATCTTCGGCGGCCTCGCGCTGTTCGCCCGCGCGCTTGGCGGCATCGCCAGTGACCGGATCGCGCTCGTCAAGGGGCTCGACGGTCGCGCGTTGCTGCTGTTCGGGCTGATGCTCGGCGAGGGTGTCGGGCTGGTGCTGTTCGGCAACGCCGGCAGCGTCATGCCTGCCATCCTCGCGATGACGATGTTCGGGCTGTTCACGCACATGGCGTGCGGCGCGACCTATGCACTGGTGCCGTTCGTCGACCGCAAGGCGCTGGGCGGGGTCGCGGGGCTGATCGGCGCGGGCGGCAATATCGGCGCGGTCGCGGCGGGATTCCTCAACAAGGCGTCGGCGACGCCGCAGCAATGCCTGATCGTGCTCGGCTATGTCGTCGCCGGCACTGCGGTGTGCGCGCTGGCGGTGCGCTTCTCCGCCGCGCACAAGTCGCAGGAGCAGGCGCTGTTCGATGCGGCGCTCGACGCGCGGCGCGATCGCGGCCTGCCCGGCGGCGGCGCGGTGGCGGCATGAGCCGCTGCCCGACGCCGCGCCGCGACCCGCTCGCCGCCACCACCCGCAAATTCTCGCTGCAACTGGATTGGACATGCTGATGGAACATCGGGTCATCACCCCCGGGTCGGACGCCCGCGAGCATCTCGTCGTGATCGGCAACGGCATGGCCGGATGCCGCGCGGTCGAGGAGCTGATCGCGCGCGATCCCGCCCGCTACCGCGTCACGATCTTCGGCGCCGAACCGCATGTGAACTACAATCGCATCATGCTGTCGCCGGTGCTCGCGGGCGAGAAGACCTTCGAGCAGATCGTCATCAACGACGCGGCCTGGTATGCGGCCAATGCGATCACGCTGGTGACCAGCGATCCGGTGCAGGCGATCGACCGCGCGGCGAAGACCGTCACCGCGAAATCGGGGTTGACCGTCGCGTACGACCGGCTGCTGATCGCGACCGGCTCCGACCCGTTCATCATCCCGGTGCCGGGCAAGGATTTGCCCGGCGTCATCTCGTTCCGCGACATGGCCGACGTCGATCACATGCTGGCGGCGGCCGACCGGGGCGGCGCGGCGGTGGTCATCGGCGGCGGGCTGTTGGGGCTGGAAGCGGCGCATGGCCTGACGCTGCGGGGCATGAAGGTGACGGTGATCCACCTGATGCCGACGCTGATGGAACGCCAGCTCGACGAGGCCGCGGGATGGCTGCTCAAGTCGGCGCTGGAGTCGCGCGGCCAGGTGATCCTGACCGAGGCCAACACCGCCGAGATCGTCGGCGACACGCACGTCGAAGGCGTCCTGTTGAAGGACGGGACGCTGATCCCGGCGAGCCTCGTCGTCATGGCCGTCGGCATCCGCCCGTCGGTGGCGCTCGCGCGCGACGCCGGGCTGGAGATCGGCCGCGGCATCAAGGTCGACGACCATATGGTCACCAGCGACCCGTCGATCCTCGCGGTCGGCGAGTGCGTCGAGCATGACGGCAACGTCTACGGCCTCGTCGCGCCGCTCTGGGACATGTGCCGGGCGCTGGCCGATGGCCTCGTCGGGCGGCATAGCGGCTATCGCGGATCGGTGACGTCGACCAAGCTCAAGGTCGCCGGGCTCGACGTATTCTCGGCGGGCGATTTCTCGGGCGGTGCCGGCGCGGAGGACATCGTGCTGCGCGACGCGTCGCGCGGCATCTACAAGCGCGTGGTGGTCAAGGACGACCGCATCGTCGGCGCGGTGCTGTACGGCGACACCGCCGACGGCGGCTGGTATTTCGACCTGCTCAGGCGCGGGGAGGACATCGCCCCCATCCGCGACATGCTGATCTTCGGCCAGTCCTTCGCGTCGGGAGGGGCGCAGGCGGACCCTAAGGCGGCCGTTGCGGCGCTCTCCGACGATGCGGAGATCTGCGGCTGCAACGGCGTCATCAAAGGCAAGGTCGTGGCGTGCATCGGCGCCGGCAACACGACGCTGGATGCGGTCCGCGCGACCTGCAAGGCATCGGCGTCGTGCGGATCGTGCACCGGCCTCGTCGAAACGCTGCTCGCGGTGACGCTGGGCGACGACTATTCGGGCGAACGCACGGTCAAGACGATGTGCAAATGCACCAGCTTCGGCCACGACGACGTCCGCCGCGAGATCGTCGCGCAGGGCATGCGATCGATCCCCGAAGTGATGCAGAAGATGAGCTGGTCGACGCCTGACGGATGTTCGTCGTGCCGCCCGGCGCTCAATTACTACCTGCTCTGCGCGCTGCCCGGCGCGTATAAGGACGACCAGCAGAGCCGGTTCGTCAACGAACGGCTGCACGCCAACATCCAGAAGGACGGCACCTATTCGGTCGTGCCGCGGATGTGGGGCGGCGTGACCAACCCGCGCGAGCTGCGCGCGATCGCCGATGTCGTCGAGAAATACGATGCGCCGCTGGTCAAGGTGACGGGCGGCCAGCGGCTCGACATCTTCGGGATCAGGAAGGAGGACCTGCCCGCGGTCTGGGCCGATCTCAACGCCGCGGGGATGGTCAGCGGCCATGCGTACGGCAAGTCGCTGCGCACGGTGAAGACCTGCGTCGGCTCCGACTGGTGCCGGTTCGGCACGCAGGATTCGACCGGGCTCGGCGTCAGGATCGAGCGGATGACCTGGGGCTCCTGGATGCCGCACAAGTTCAAGATCGCGGTCAGCGGTTGCCCGCGCAACTGTGCCGAGGCGACGATCAAGGATTTCGGCGTGGTCTGCGTCGATAGCGGCTACGAACTGTCGGTCGGCGGCAACGGCGGGATCAAGGTCCGCGCGACCGACTTTCTGTGCAAGGTCGCGACCGAGGAGGAGGCGATGCATCATTGCGCCGCCTTCATCCAATTGTACCGGGAGGAAGCGCGCTATCTGGAGCGCACCGCGCCGTGGATCGAGCGGGTCGGCGTCGACTATATCCGCACACGCATCGCCGACGATGCCGCGGGCCGCGATGCGCTGGCGGCGCGGTTCCTGTTCTCGCAGACCTTCATGCAGGACGATCCCTGGACGGCGCGCGTCGCGGGCGCGCACGGCGAACAGCATACGCCGATGGCGCGCTTCACCCCCATCGACGCTACGAGGGAAGTGGCATGATCGGCGAATGGCTCGATATCGGCTGGGTCGACGAGATCCCGGTCCGTGGCAGCCGCACGGTGCAGGTCGCCGGCGGCGACGACATCGCGGTGTTCCGCACCGGCGAGGGCAAGGTGTTCGCGCTCGCCGATCGCTGCCCGCACAAGGGCGGCCGGTTGTCGCAGGGCATCGTCCACGGCGGCGCCGTGGCGTGTCCGCTGCACAATTGGCGGATCGCGCTCGATACCGGCGAGGCGCTGGGCGAGGACAAGGGGTGCACGCCGGTGATCCCGGTGAAGGTGTCGGGTGGGCGCGTCCTGATCTGCCGGACGTCGACCATCAAGGCCGCGGCGTGACCGGGGCGCCGCTTCCTCCCCCCGGCGGGGATAAGGCGGGGACGAGCGCGCCCATCCGCACCACCTGCGCCTATTGCGGGGTCGGCTGCGGCATCCTCGCGACCCCGACCGGCGAGCGGAGCGCCGATATCAAGGGCGACCCCGACCACCCCGCCAACGCCGGCAAACTGTGTTCGAAGGGCACGCATCTCGGCGAAACGATCGGCCTCGAAGGCCGCCTGCTCACCCCGATGATCGGCAGGCGTGCGGCTTCATGGGACGCGGCGCTCGGCCTCGTCGCCAGGCGCTTCCGCGAGACGATCGCGCAGCACGGCCCGAACAGCGTCGCCTTCTACGTCTCCGGCCAGTTGCTGACCGAAGATTATTACGTCGCCAACAAGCTGATGAAGGGGTTCATCGGCGCGGCGAACATCGACACCAATTCGCGGCTCTGCATGGCGAGCGCGGTGGCCGGACACGTCCGCGCGTTCGGCGAGGATATCGTGCCGGCGTCCTACGACGATCTCGATGCCGCCGACCTGATCGTGCTGGTCGGATCGAACGCCGCCTGGTGCCATCCGATCGTCTATCAGCGCATCCGCGCACGCTGCGACGCGGGCGCGAAACTCGTCGTGATCGATCCGCGCCGCACCGAGACCGCGGACGAGGCCGACCTTCATCTCTCGATCCGGCCCGGCACCGACGTCGCGCTGATGAACGGTCTGCTGGCGTGGTGTCGCGACGCGGGGGTGGTCGACCACGCCTATCTCGCGCGCCACGTCGCGACGCCCGACGACTTCTGGGACCGGTGCGCAGGGGGGAGTGACCTGTGGTCGGTGGCGCGCGTCTGCGACGTGCCGCCGCAGGAGCTCAGGCGGTTCTTCGAACTGTTCGCCGCCACGCCCAAGACCGTGACGATGTTCAGCCAGGGGGTGAACCAGTCGCTGGCGGGGACCGACCAGGTCAATGCGATCATCAACCTCCACCTCGCCACCGGGCGGATCGGCAAGCCCGGCGCGGCGCCCTTCTCGATCACCGGCCAGCCCAATGCGATGGGCGGCCGCGAGGTCGGCGGGCTCGCCTCGAGCCTTGCCGCGCACATGGATTTCACGCTCGCGAACGTCGCGCGGGTCGGCCGCTTCTGGGCCGCGCCCAACATGGCGACCAGGCCCGGGCTGAAGGCGGTCGACCTGTTCCGGGAACTGGGACAGGGGCGGATCAAGGCGATCTGGATCATGGCGACCAACCCCGCGGTCTCGATGCCCGACGCCGGACGCGTGCGCGAGGCGCTCGCCGATTGCCCGTTCGTCGTCGTCTCCGACGTGGTCGACACCACCGACACGTCGGTGCACGCGCACGTTCGCCTGCCCGCCGCGGCCTGGGGCGAGAAGGACGGCACCGTGACCAACTCCGACCGCACGGTCAGCCGCCAGCGCGCGTTCATGGCGGCGCCGGGCGAGGCCAGGCCGGACTGGTGGATCGTGACGCAGGTCGCGCGCCGGATGGGGTGGAAGACCGCCTTTCCCTACGATCGCCCCGCCGAGATCTGGCGCGAGCATTGCCGCCTGTCCGCCTATGAAAACGACGGCGCCCGGCTGTTCGCGCTGCCCGGCCATGCCGCCAAGGGCAATGCCGAATATGACGCGATGGTGCCGTTCCGCTGGGGCGGCACGCCCTTCTCCGACGGGCGCTTCCCGACACCGGACGGCCGGGCGCGGCTGATCCCCGTCGCGCAGAAGCCGGTGGCGGCGCCGCTCGGCCAATGGCCGATGACGCTCAACACCGGGCGCTACCGCGATCACTGGCACACGATGACCCGCACCGGCCTGTCGCCCAGGCTCGCGCGGCATCGCGAGGAGCCGCTGGTCGAGGTCCATCCCGACGACGCCTCCGCATGCGGGATCGTCGACGGCGATCTGGCCCGGGTGACGACGCCGCAAGGCAGCAGCCTGTTCCGCGCGACCGTCGTCACGTCGCAGCGGGCGGGCGAGGTGTTCGTGCCGATCCACTGGACCGATCGCACCGCGACGGGTGGCCGCGCCGGCCGCCTCCCCCGCCCGCTCGCCGATCCGGTGTCCGGACAGCCCGGCTTCAAGTCGACGCCGGCCAGGATCGATCGCGTCGAAACGGCGTGGCGCGGCTTCATCATCGTCCGCGGCCAACTCGCGACCCCGCCCGACTGCCTGTGGGCGACACGGGTTGCGGTGCCACACGGCAGCGCATGGGAGATGGCAGGCACTGGCGACGCCGACGCGCTCGACGCATCGCTGCCCAAGGGCCAGCGGATCGAGGCGATCGACGCGGCACGCGGCAGCCGCCGGGTCGCGATCCTCGACGGCGGCCGGCTCCGCGCGGTGCTGTTCGTCACGCGCGACGGCAGCCTGCCCCCGCGCGACTGGCTCGTCGCGCAACTGGGCGAGGCGATCGCCGCCCCGACGCTGCTCGCCGGGCGGGCGGCGGGCGTGCAGGTCGACCGCGGACCGATCGTCTGCGCCTGTTTCGACGTCGGCCTCAAGACCATCCTGGCGGCGATCGCCGACCAGCATCTCGCCGACGTGCCCGCGATCGGGGCGGCACTCGGCGCGGGCACGAATTGCGGGTCGTGCCGCCCTGCCCTCGCCAAACTCCTCGCCACCGAAGGATCGACGCATGCCGCATGATTTCCCACCCGGTTCGGTCTGGCTGGTTGGGGCCGGCCCCGGCGACCCCGACCTGCTGACCCGGAAAGCGGAGCGACTGCTCGCCGCCGCCGATATCGTCTTCTTCGATGCGCTGGTCGGCCGGGAGATCCTCGCGCACATCCCGCGCCACGTCGAGCAGGTCGGCGTCGGCAAGCGATCGGGTCGCCATTCGAAGGACCAGCCCGCGATCAACACGCTGCTCGCCGAGGCGGCGCTGGCCGGCAAGCGCGTCGTCCGCCTGAAGGGCGGCGACCCGTCGATCTTCGGCCGGTCGACCGAGGAGATCGATCATCTCGCCGCGCGGCACATCGCGGTGCGGATCTGCCCCGGCATCACCGCGGCGAGCGCCGCCGCCGCATCGGGCGGCGCCTCGCTGACGCTGCGCGGCCTCGCGCGCAAACTCACGTTCGTTACCGCGCATGCCCGCGCCGGCGAAGCGCTCGACCTCGACTGGCATGCGCTCGCCGATCCCGATGCGACGCTCGCGGTCTATATGGGTCGCGCCGCCGCCGCCGAAGTGTCGCGCAAGCTGATCGCCGCCGGCCGCGCCGGCGACACGCCGGTCATGGTCGCGGTCAACGTGTCGCTGCCGAGCGAGCGTATCGTGCGTGGCAAATTGTCGGCGCTGGCGTTTCTGGTCGAGACGATCAGCGATAGCGACCCGTCGCTGCTGCTGATCGGCGAAGCCGTCGCCACGACGCGCTACATCGCTGCTACCCGGCTGAGCGGCGAGACGCCATTCTCGTCGAACGCCTCGACCGCGACGTAATAGCCCTGCCCCTTGGTCAGCGCGCGCAACGGCAGTACCGCCGCCGGTCCGTCCGCGACGCGGTCGGCGAAGACCTGATAGGTCAGCGCGAGCCGGTCGGGGCGTATCCCCCAACGCACGTTATAGCCGACGGCGCCGGCCACCCGCCGCCAGCGGATGGTCGCGTCGCGCGTATCGGCCGCGCGCGTCGCCTCAACCAGTTCGGGTGCGGCGGGGGCCGCCCCGCCGGCGCTGCCGAAGACGCGCAGGTCGGCGATCGCGAGATGCGCGCCGCCGATATGACCGTGGACGTAGCGGACGAAGCGGGCGGCCGTCGGTCGCGGCAGTTCGAAATAGGCGTTGGGGCGGTCGCGCCGTGGCGCTTCGGTGCGTGCGAGCGGCCGCCATTCCCGCCCGTCGCGCGAGGATTGCAGCTGGAATTCGGTGTAGATGTCGGGTGCGTCGCCGAACCGCCCGGCCTGATAATCGGCGAAATCGACCTGCACCGCGCGTATCGTCTTCCCCGCCCCGAGGTCGATCGTCAGCGTCGCGCCGGGCGCCTTGTCCGGCGACAGCCAGAAGCTGCGCGGATTTTCGTCGGTGGCGTCGCCCGGTCCATGCCCCGCGACGCTGCCGCTCGCCTGCGCGCGCTTCCGGTAGGAGAGCAGCATCCAGCCGGTGAACAGCGTATCGGGATCGGTGACATGCCCGGTCGGCAGCCGCTGCGGGAAGTCGCCGAAGCGGGTCGATACGCGCATTTGCCCGTCGGTATCGAACACGGTCGGCCACAGTCCGACGCGCCGCTCGAACGTCCAGTTATAACCGATCCACGGCGTCCCGGTGTTCCACCAATTGCCGTGCAGATCCTGGAACGTATTGCCATGCCCGGCGCCCTGCACGAAGCCGCCGGGTTTGTAGCCGATGGGATTATAGGCGGCGTAGGTGAATGGCCCCATTGGCGAGGTGCCGACGTAGGTGCCGGTTGCATACGCATTATATTCGGTGCCCGGAGCGCCATATTGCAGATAGTAGCGGCCACGGACCTTGGTCATCCACGCGCCCTCCATATACGGCTTGACCGGCGTGCCGTCGGGGGTGGTGCCGCTGTGATCCTGACCGAAACGCTCCCAGCCGTGACGGTCGGGATCGAGCAGGATGAAGGATTCGCGCGGGCTGCCGTACGTCAACTTGCCGTCAGCGAAGCCGACGGGCGCGCCGTAGATCGGGAAGACGTTCGACGAGTTCCAATAGAGGTACCAGCGCATGTCGTCGTCCCGGAACAGGTCCGGGTCCCATGGTCCGGGCGGTACCTGGCCGGGCTTGATCGTCTCCTCGAAGCCCGATCGCACCGCGCCCGGCAGCGGCGGCATGCGGCGGACGAACAGGTCGATGCGCCCGCTCGCCGGATCGCTGCTACTGTAGATCGTCCCCTGCGTCGTCATCGACGGCATGATCAACAGCCGCTCGCCGTCCGAGGACACGGCGGGTGCGACGATCCCCTCCGCCGGCCAGCGGCTGGGTTTGACGAAGCGCCAGGTGACGAGGTCGGTCGAACGCCAATATCCGTCCGCCAGCGTGAGGAAGAGATAATAGGCGCCCTTGAACGGCACGATCACCGGGTCGGCGCCGGTGCGATACGACACGCCCTCATTGACCTGCTCGAAATTGTAGCGGTAGTCGAGGTCGACCGGATTGGCATAGGTCTGCGCCGGCACGGCGGCAGCGAGCGCGAGCCAGGCGATCATCGCTGCGCCTGGACGAACAGGTTGGCGGTCAGCCGCCCCCGCCGCGGGTCGGCGCTGAGCGGCAGATCGTCCGGGATGATCCCCGAATGGAGCAGGCAACCCTGATAGATGACGACGCGATCACGCCGCGCGTCGACCCGGCCGATCTGTTCGAACGCGGCGGTGCTCGCATTGATATAGCCGTCGAGCGCCGGACCGTCCCGACGCGCGGCAGCAAGGAAGGCGGCGCGATTGCCGTCATCGACGCGCTCGATCCCGGTGGCGCGCTGCCGGTAGAAGGCGGTCCCGGCCGGCTGGTCGGAGAGATAGTGCAGCACGGCGATATAGCCTTCGTCCGTCGCGTCGAAATGCGGCGCGCGTTGCACCGACGTGAGCGCCTGCGGCGCAGCGGTGACGATCGAGAAACTCGCCTCGATCCAGTCGAAGCCGTCGATCGCGAAGGCGCCGCCGATGAACGGCGCGACACGGTCGAGAAGCGCGGTGGCATAATCGTAGGCCGCACCGTCGCCGGCAGCGAGGACGCGGCGGACCCCGGGGTAATGGCCGCCCGCCGCGGGGTAAGGCGCCAGCGCCGCCGCGAGGTCGACGATCCGGTCGACCGCGCCGCTCGCATCGTCGACGACGACGACCGGGCTCTCGCCGTGCCCGATGCGGAGCAGGCTCGGCGTCATCGTGCCGGTCCTCAGAACTTGTAGCGCGCGCCCACCTGGAACGAGCGCGGCACGCCCTGCGTGTCGTTCTCGCGCTTGGTGGGATTGACGCCCGACCCGGCGCCCCAGGCGGAATAGGTGCGGTTGACCGAATCGAACAGGTTGAACGCGGCGAAATTGACCTCGAGATCGGTCCCCCACGGCATCCGGAACGTCTTCGAGATCCGCGCGTCGACCGAGGCGTAACCGACGATCTGGTCGGGCCAGAAGACGCCGCCGAAGTTGCCGTATGTGCCGGTCGTGCCTAGGAACTCCGCCGGCGCCGGACGCGTGATGACCTGCCCGAACGAGGGCCCCGAACTGAACGTGCCGGTGAGCGACAGCTTGGTGTCCCATGGCCCGCGCGCGATGCCGGTGCCGACGAAACGCCATTTCTCGACGCCGGCGACATAGTTCCAGCCATAGGCATCGACGCGCGGACCGTTGTAGAATTCGTCGCTCTGCAATTCCTGCGCGACGTTGCTCTTCGCCTGCTGCAAGGTCAGCGTCGCGGTGAAGCCCCATTTCGACCCGGTGACGAACGGCTTCTCCGCGGTGAAATAGACCGCGTTATATTCCGCCTTGCCGTCGTTCGAACCGATGTTGAGCTTGCCGCTATAGCCCGGCAGGATGCCGGAGGCAGGGAAGTTGTCCTCGATCCACTGATCGCCCTGGCTGGTGTACTGGCCGCTCGGCAGACGGTTGCCGCGCACATATTTGAAGATGTTGTGGCTGCGGATGTGGCTGAAGGTGATCGACGTCTGCACCACGCCCAGCCGCTTGCGCACGCCGAAGTTGAACTGATCGGAATAGGGCAGCTTGGTGTTGTTGTTGAGCAGCCAGACGTCGCCGCCGACGCCGGTCGCCGTCGCCGCGGCGCGCAGATTGTCGACGTTCTTGTAGCTGTCGTTCCACACCAGGGTCGTCGCCGGCAGGACACCGCCATTGCCCTGGCGGAAGCTGGCGCAGGTCGGCTGCCCCGGCCCGTCGCAGAAGCTGAGCGTGACGGTGCGCTGGTACAGCGCCTTGACCGTCTCGATCCCCGCGGTGATGAACAGCGGCCGGTCGTAATATCGCCCGGCGCCGGCGAACAGCACCGTGTCGCGGTCGCCGTTGATATCGTACGAAATGCCGAGCCGCGGCTGGAACGCCTTCCAATACGGCTTCCGGTTGCTGCCGTTCGAGATATAGTCTTCCGGGTTGATCCCGGCCGCCTGCCAGGGCTGATAGTTGCGCAGCGCGGTGGCGATCGCGTCCGGCGTGACGAACTTGTCGTTTTTGGCGTTGGTCTCATAGTCCCAGCGGATGCCGGCGTTGACCGTGATGTGATCGTTGACCGTCCAATCGTCCTGGATGAACAGGCCGATCTGCGTATCCTTGACCTTCGCCGCCTGGACCGGGACGACCGACACCGCCGCCTGCTGCGGCGTCGACGCATCGAAGGTCGTGTAGGTCGAGGGGGTGAAATAATAGGAGCCGTTGCCGAGATTGTCCTCGGCGCGCGACAGGTCGTTGAGCGATACCTTGACGCCGGCCTTGATAACGTGCGCGTTGCTGAAGAAGGTGACGTTGTTCTTGAACGTCCAGGTCTTCTGATTGTCCGACTGTTCGAAGCCGTTGGTGCCGAGCGCCGCGGCCACCGCACCCGGCTGGCCAAGGATGATCTCCGGACCGCTGCCGGTGCGCGGCGTGCCGTTGAAGACGGTGTTATAGGCGATCGTGGCCTCGTTCAGCCAATTGTCGCCCCGGTGATTCCACTCGAGCTGATAGAGGTCGATCTTCGATTGCAACAGATGGCCGTGCGACGGCACCGACGTGCCGCCGAAATCGGCGAGATTGCTCTCGCGACGGAAGAAGCCGCTGAAATTGACCGTGTCAGCGTTGCTGACGAAGGCAGTGAGCTTGCCGAAATACAGCTTCTGGTGGAAGTCCTGCGCATAGCTGCCGTTATATTGATCGGCGATCGCCTGCGGCACGACCTGCGACGGCTGATCGGTGTTGGTGGTGCCGAGCAGGACCGCGGCGGAAGGCGCCTTCTGGTCGGTCGCTTCGAACGCGCCATAGAAATGCAGCACGTCCTTGATGATCGGTCCGCCGAAGTCGCCGCCATATTGCTTGCGGTCGTAATCGCCCTGCTTGAGCGAACCGTCACGGTTGTTGGCCTTGCCCGGGCGGTCGGAATATTTGGTGCCGTAGAAGCCCTTGGGCTGCCATTCGCCGAAGATCGTACCGTGGAAGTCGGTGCCGCCCGACTTGGTCACCGCGGTGATGATCGCCGAACCCGCCTGCTCGTACTCGGCCTTGAAATTCTGCGTATCGACCTTGAACTCCTGCACCGCGAGCTGCGGGAACGGATTGCCCTGGCTGAAGTTCTGGCCGGCGACGCCGCCGTGGTTGACCTGGTTCTTGAGGCTCAGGCCGTCGATGAAGACGTTGACGTTGTCGGCGCTGATGCCGCCCGCCTGCACCTGCCGGTTGCTGCGCCCCGGCGTCACCGAGACGCCCGGTGCGAGCGCGGCGAAGTTGAGGAAGTTCCGGTCGCTCTGCGGCAGGCTCTCGATCTGCTGTTGCGAGACGTTGGTGGAGATTTCGGCGGTGCGCACCTCCTGCGTGCGGCGGCCGGTGACGACGATGTCGCTGCCCGTGCCACTGCCCGCGTCGGCGGAGGTCGTCGTCTCTGTCGCGCCGGCCTCGGTCGCCGCGGCGGGGGTGTTGATGTCGAGCGTGATCGTCTGGCCGACCGGCACGACGACCTGCTGCGGCTGCTGACCGTCGACCGCGACGCGATAGGTGCTCGGGCGAATGCCGGGGATGGTATAGGTGCCAGCATCGTCGGTGCGACCGCGGATGACCTGCCCGGTGGTGAGATCGGTGATGACGACGGCGGTACCAGGCGCGGCGCCCGCGACCTTGCCGCGCAGCGTCGACGTCGACTGGGCCAGCGCCGGCGCGCCGACGGCGAGCGCCATGGCAAGCGCCGCGGCCGAAATGCCGCGACGGAACCGTGCGGCCTGATACCCTGCTGCCATTGCAAACCCCTCCGTCTGTCACCCGATCTTTGCTTCCACCGGCGCGTCGACGAGCGACGGCAGCGGATCGCGCTGGGCATATGAAACCGGTTACTCGCCTCCGTAACCGGTTACAACACGGCTCGCGCTAAAGACTTGGACCGTTGCGCTCCGGCAACAGTCAGGCCTGGCAGTGGCGGGTGATGAACGCCTCGTGCGTGGGCATCCCGGCGGCGACCTCGGCGATCACCTCCTCGACATCGCCGAGAAAGGCTGCGGCCTGTGCGGCGGGGATCATGTCGACCATCGGATCATAGGCCGCGCGCAGGCGCTGGCCGAGCAGCACCTGCACCCAGCTTTCCTCGCGGAACAGCTCGGCCTTGCCGTGCATGAAGAACCGCGCCGACGCCGCGAACAGCGCAAGCCGTTCGGTGAGGCTGTCGGGCACGTCCATATGCTTGACGTAGCCCCAGAATTCCGTGTCTTCGCGGTCGGTGACCTTGTAATGCGCGATGATGAAGTCGCGCACGTCGCGATATTCGAAGTCGGTCTGGCGATTGTATTCGGCGATGTCGGCATCCTGAAAGCCGCGCCCGGGGAACAATGCGATCAGTCGGAGGATGCCGGTCTGGATCAGATGGATGCTGGTCGATTCGAGCGGTTCGAGAAAACCGCCGGCAAGTCCAAGCGCGACGACATTCTTCTCCCATGCGCGCTGCCGCTTGCCGGGGCGGAAGCGCACCGGCCGCGGATCGCCGATCGCCGGGGAGTCGAGATGGGCGAGCAACGTCCGCGCGGCCGCCTCGTCCGAGACGAAGCGGCTGGCATAGACATGGCCGTTGCCGGTGCGATGCTGCAGCGGGATCCGCCATTGCCAGCCGGCATCATGCGCGATCGAGCGGGTATAGGGCGTCAGCGGCCCCTGCCGTGCGCTCGGCACCGCCAGCGCGCGGTCGCAGAGCAGCCAATGGTCCCAATCCTCGTAGCCGACCCCCATTGCATCGCCGATCAGCAGCCCGCGCATGCCCGAACAGTCGACGAACAGGTCGCCGTCGACCGTCCGTCCGTCGGCGAGCACGACATGATCGAGGAAACCGTCCTGCCCGCGCCGGTTGGCGGCGACGATCCGCCCCTCGATCCGCTGGACGCCCGCCGCCTCGGCGCGGCCGCGCAGGAAGGCGGCGTAAAGCGCGGCGTCGAAGTGATAGGCGTAATCGAGGTCGGCGATCGGCGAATTCGGGTGTGCCGGGTCGGGCAAGGCGAAACGGTTCATCCGTGCCGCCAGCGTGTTGAGCGCATAATGATCGAGTGGTCGGGCCTCCCCCATCGCCCGCGCCTTGAGCCAGAATTGATGGCAGTGCAGCCAGTAGAGGTCCTGACCGATCTTGCCGAACCCGTGGATGTAGCTGTCGCCGACGCCGCCCCAGTTGCGGAACTCGATGCCGAGCTTGAACGTCGCCTGCGTCGCGCGGACGAACTCGAATTCGTCTATGCCGGCGAGGCCGTTGAAGGTCCGGATAGCGGGGATCGTCGCTTCGCCGACGCCGATCGTGCCGATCTCCGCCGATTCGATCAGCCGGATCGTATAGGCGCCGAGCAAGAGCCGCGACAGCAGCGCCGCGGTCATCCAGCCGGCGGTGCCCCCGCCGACGATCGTGATCGTCTTGAGCGGCGGATTGGGATGGCTCCCGCTCACCCCAGCCATCCGCCGGCGAACCCTGCCCGCGTCAGCCCGCGCCGGATCGTCGGCGAGCGGCGCATCGCCCGCCACACGCCCTCGTCGCGCATATTGGCGATCGCGCCGAGGATCGCGCCCTGATCGATGCCCAGATAATCCCCGTCGACCCAGCCGCTCGTGGCATCCACCGACCCCGCCTCCAGCTTGACGTCGGTATAGCGGAACGACGGGTTGAAGCTGTCGAGAAAGCCATATTTGCCGTAGAGCCCGGGCCATGCCTTCATCGCATTGGCGGCGGGGACGACGATCTCCGGCGCGAAGGCGAGGCTGCCCAGCGCGGCGGTCGGCGCCAGCGTCCCATCGTCACGCTCGTCCGGCTGGCCGAGCGGGCCACGCGCCGAATAGCCGAAGAATTCCGCGGTCCGTCCCTTGAACGGCAAGCGGAAATTGCCCGGTCCGTCGCAGGCGGTCAGTCCCCAGATATCGCGGCCATAGCCGTCCCAGCGCATCGGGTTGGCGATGCAATAGGCGCGATTGGCATAGGTCGCGCGGCGGCTGTTCTCGAAATAGTCGAAGCCCGCCTGCCGCATCGTCGCATCGCGGATGCCGCGGAAGTCGATCCACATCTGGCTGTACTGATGGCCGAACAGCGGCGCGAAGGCGAGGTGCCGCGTCGCCCCCCGGCCGCGCCAGAAGCCCGGATAGGTTTTCGTCCACGCATCCCACGCCCCGTCGGCGAGCGGCTTGCCCCGGCTGCCGAGGCCGACGATGTAGACCATCATCCCCTCGTTATACCCCTCCCACGGCCGCTCGATGAAGCCCTGCCCCGGGTGCCAGCCCATCGATACGCTGCCACGCGCGTTGGTAAACCACGGCCAGTCGGCGCGATCGGTGATTTGCTGCGCCAGCCGCCGGATCTCCGCCTCTGCCGGATCGGCGCGATCGTACCAGGCGCCGGCGAACAGGATGCCGAGGAAGAGGAGCGTGGTGTCGACGCTCGACAGCTCGGTATCGCGGAAGCGCTGGCCGGTCTTCATGTCGAGGAAGTGATAGAAGAAGCCCTTGTGCCCGCTCATGCCCGCCGGCGCGTCGCCCTGCGGCGCGGCAGCGAAGAAGCGCAGCGTGGCGAGCGTCAGGTCGCGCGCGGCTTCGCGCCTGATCCAGCCGCGCGCCACCCCGACGGGATAGGCGGTCAGCGCGAAGCCGACCGCGGCGATGCTGGCGAAAGACGGGGTCGGCCAGCGATCCGGCACCAGCCCGTTGTCGCGATTGGCGAGATCCCAGAAGAAGCGGAAGGTCCGCTGCTCCAGATCATCGAACCAGCCGGGCAGCGCGACGCGCGGCGCCGCCCCGGCCAGAGCGGGCAGGCAGGCGGCGGCGGTGGCGAGCGGGGCGCGAGCCAGCAGCGCGCGGCGGTCGATCGGGGTACGCATCATGTCGACAAGGGTCCGGTGGTGGAGCGGATGACGAGCTCGGTCGCGACGATATCCGTGTCCGGCGACAGCGCGCCGCCGTCGAGCGCATCGATCAGCCGCGCGGTGGCGCTCGCCCCCATTTCGGCGAGGTTGATCCGCACCGTCGTCAGGCCGAGATAGCGGGCGAGCGGAACGTCGTCGAAACCGGTGACCGCGATGTCGCCGGGGACCGCCACCCCCGCCTCGCGCAGCGCGCTCATCGCCCCCAAAGCCATCATGTCGTTGGCGGCGACGATGCCGTCGCACGTCTCACCCGTGGCGATCAGCCGGCGCACCGCCGCGACGCCGGATTCCTCGCGGAAATCGCCTTCGATGACGATCGGGCCGCTCTCGGGTGCATGCACTGCCATCGCCGCGAGGAAGGCGTCGCGGCGTTCGCGTCCATCGATATTGCCGTCCGGGCCGCTGATGTGCAGGAGCCGGCGGCGGCCGGTCGCGGCGAGGTGCGCGACCGCTGAGCTGATCCCGGCGGCATTGTCGATCCGATAGGCGGCGCGGCCGGTAGTCTCGCGGCAATTGACCAGCACCGCGGGTACGTCGCGCGGCAGCGCCTCGTCGAGCTCGGCGACATCGAGCTGCGGCGCCATCACGATCAGCCCGTCGACTCGGCCGCGCATCGATCGCATCGCCTGCGCCGCCAGCGCTGCATCGGCGTGCATGTTCGACAGCAGAAGGTGATAGCCGCGCGCCGTGACCTCGCGATCCATGCCGCGGACGATCTCCGAGAAGAATTCGCCGTAGAGGTCGGGCAGGACGACACCGATCGCATGGCTGCGGGCCAGCGACAGACTGCGCGCGCCGGCGTGCGGCACATAGCCGAGCGCCTTGGCTGCCGCGAGCACGCGCGCGCGCATGTCGGGGCGGACGCTGCTATGCCCGTTGAGCGCGCGCGATACCGACGCGACCGATACCTCGGCGACGCGCGCGACGTCGCGGACCGTGGCGGATGCCTGTTTCATGCCCTCCCCTTGCGTGCCATCCCCGACCTTCTATCGTCGCGACACATCTTGTGCGACGCCGGTGAGCTGTGTAACCGGTTACAGGATAGCGTCAACGCGAAAAGCACCGGGTCCTTCGCGGGCCACCCCGGGCACGCGCGACGACGGCGATGAGGGGACAACCTGGATATGACCGACATCACCATCTCGCGGCGTGCGGCGCTGCTCGGCGCCGGGACGATCGCCGCCTGGGCCGCCAGTCCGGCGCGTGCGCTGCTCGCCGCGGCGGCGGACGACGCCTTGCCCGCCGGGATCGAGGCGATCCTCGCCCGGATGACGCTGGAGGAGAAGGCGGGCCAGTTGCAGCTCAACGCCGCGGCGTGGAGCGGCGGCATCGCCACCGGGCTCAACCCGCCGACGACCGGCGGCCCGAGCTTCGAAGGCCAGCTTGCCGACGCGGTCGCGGGCAAGCTCACCGGCGTGTTCAACGGCAATGGCGCGGTGATGGCGCGGCGGATGCAGCAGGCGGTGATGCGGGAATCGCGGCTGAAGATCCCATTGCTCTTCGCCGCCGACGTGATCCACGGCCACCGCACCATCTTCCCGGTGCCGGTGGCCGAGGCGGCGAGTTTCGATCCCGATCTGGCGATGCGCACCGCACGCATGGCCGCCTATGAAGCCGCAGCGGCGGGGATCGACTGGACCTTCTTCCCGATGGTCGACATCGCCCGCGACCAGCGCTGGGGCCGGACGATGGAAGGCGCGGGCGAGGACACGCTGCTCGGCCAGATGTTCGCCACGGCGCGCGTCCGCGGCTTCCAGGGCAAGCAGCTCGGCGACATCGACGCGGTGATGGCCTGCATCAAGCATTTCGCCGCTTATGGCGCGGCCGAGAGCGGGCTCGATTACAACAGCGTCGACCTGTCGGAGCGGACGCTGCGCGAAGTCTATCTGCCGCCGTACAAGGCCGGGTTCGACGCCGGCGCGATGAGCGGCATGGCCTCGTTCAACGAGATCAACGGCGTCCCCGCGACCGGCAATGCCTGGCTGATGCAGCAGGTGCTGCGCGACGAATGGAGATTCCCCGGCATCATCGTCTCCGACTACACCGGCGACGAGGAGATGATCGCCGCCGGCTTCGCCAAGGACGGCAAGGATGCCGCGCGCCTCGCCTTTCTGGCCGGGGTCGACATGAGCATGCAGTCGAATCTCTATGCGCTGCACCTCGCCGACCTCGTCCGCGAAGGCGCGGTGCCGCAGGCGACGCTCGACCGGTCGGTGCGCCGCGTGCTGATGGTCAAGCACCGGCTCGGCCTGTTCGACGATCCGTTCCGCCGCATCGACGCCAAGCGTGAAACGGCGCGGTCGCGCACCAAGGCGGCGCTCACGCTGTCGCGCGAGGCGGCGCAGAAATCGATCGTGCTGCTCAGGAACGACGGCGACCTGCTGCCGCTCGATCCGGCGCAGCGCATCGCGCTGATCGGTCCGTTCGCGAGCGGCCAGCACGACCTCAACGGGCCATGGGTGGTCTATGGCGACAACAACCAGGCGATCGATCTCGCCACCGGCGTCAAGGCGGCGGGCGCGCGTACCGTCAGCGTGACGCCCGGTTCGGGCGTCGAGGAGCCGCTCGCCGGCGGGATCGACGCGGCCGTCGCGGCGGCGCGCGCCGCGGATGTCGTCGTGCTCGCGATCGGCGAGAGCGAGACGATGTCGGGCGAGGCGCAGTCGCGCACGTCGATCACCGTGCCCGCGCCGCAGATGGCGCTGGCCGAGGCGGTCGCCGCGACGGGCAAGCCGATCGTCGTGCTGCTCAAGAACGGTCGCGGTCTCGCGCTGGACGGCGCGGTCAAGGCGGCACCGGCGATCGTCGTCACCTGGTTCCTCGGGTCGGAGACCGGCCATGCCATCGCCGACGTGCTGTTCGGCAAGGTCGGCCCGTCCGGACGCCTGCCGCTGAGCTTCCCGCACGAAAGCGGGCAGGAACCCTATTATTACGCGCACAAGGCGACCGGCCGCCCCGCGCCCGACGGCCCGCGCGAACCGTACAAGGCACAATGGCGGACGTCGCCCAATGCCGCCCTCTATCCGTTCGGCCATGGCCTCACCTACGGCAAGGTCGGCTATGCCGCCGCGAACGTGCCGGCGACGCTGGCGTGGGACGGGCGGATCGAGGTATCGGCGACGATCAGCAACACCGGCACCCGCGCCTGCGAGGAGCTGGTCCAGCTCTACATTCGCGACCGCGTCGCCAGCATCACGCGGCCGGTGCGCGAGCTCAAGGCGTTCCGCCGACTCGCGCTGGCGCCGGGAGCGAGCGAGACGGTGCGCTTCACGCTGACCCGCGCGCAGCTCGAATTCCTCGGCGGCGACCTGCGGCCCACGGTCGAACCCGGCACGTTCGACGTATGGATCGCGCCCTCGGCACAGGCGGATGGCGTGCACGGCACGTTCGAGCTGGTGCGCTGATCCCGTTGGCGAGGCATCGCCAGCCGGAAGACGGCCGTGCTTGACCGAACGCGGCTCTAGCCTGACACTCTGGCCTGCGATTCGGAGAGGAGGGCCTCCACCACGCCCGGATCGGCGAGCGTCGAAGTGTCGCCGAGGCTTGCCGTATCCCCCTCGGCGATCTTGCGCAGGATGCGGCGCATGATCTTGCCCGAGCGCGTCTTAGGCAGGCCGGGGGCGAACTGGATCGCATCGGGGGTCGCGATCGGGCCGATCTCGCGCCGCACCCAGTCGCGCAGGCCCGCGCGCAGCGTCTCGTCGGCGGCCACGCAGGCGTTCAGCGTGACATAGGCATAGATCCCCTGCCCCTTCACGTCGTGCGGGAAGCCGACCACCGCCGCCTCGGCGACATCGGCGTGGAGGACGAGCGCGCTCTCGACCTCGGCAGTGCCCATCCGGTGGCCGCTGACGTTGATGACGTCGTCGACCCGGCCGGTGATCCACCAATAGCCGTCCGCATCGCGCCGCGCCCCGTCGCCGGTGGTGTAAACGCCGGGATAGAGGCTGAAATAGGCGTCGAAGAAGCGCGCGGGATCGCCCCACAGGCCGCGCATCTGGCCGGGCCAGGAAGCGGCGATGACCAGATTGCCCTCCGCCGCGCCATCGAGTTCGCGGCCCTCGGCATCGAGCAGGCGCGGATCGACGCCGTGGAAGGGCAGGCTCGCCGAGCCGGGCTTGGCCGGCGTACCGGGCAGCGGCGTGATCATATGACCGCCGGTCTCGGTCTGCCACCAGGTGTCCATCACCGGACAGCGGCCGCCGCCGACGACGTCGTGATACCAGCGCCACGCTTCGGGATTGATCGGCTCGCCGACCGATCCCAGCATCTTGAGCGAGGCGCGGCTGGTGCCGGTGACATAGGCATCCCCCTCCTTCATCAACGCGCGCAGCGCGGTCGGCGCGGTATAGAGCGTCGTCACCCGATGCCGGTCGACCACCTCCCAGATCCGCGCCGGGGTCGGCCAGTTGGGGACGCCCTCGTACATCAAAGTCGTCGCGCCATTGGCGAGCGGGCCGTAGACGATATAGCTGTGGCCGGTGACCCAGCCGATATCGGCGGCGCACCAATAGACGTCGGGCGCGGTATAATCGAACACCGTCGCGTGCGTCATCGCCGCCCACAGCAGATAGCCGCCGGTGCTGTGGACGACGCCCTTGGGCTTGCCGGTCGAACCGCTGGTGTAGAGGATGAACAAGGGGTCCTCCGCCGCCATCGGCTCGGGCGGGCAGTCGGCGGCGACGCCCAAGACGGCCTCGTGATACCAGACGTCGCGGCCCGCGGTGATCGGCACCGCGGCGCCGGTCGCGCGGACGACGAGGACGTGTTCGACACTGCCCGCGATCCCCAGCGCCGCGTCGACGCAAGCCTTGAGCGCGATCGTGCGGCCGCCGCGGCGGCCCTGGTCGGCGGTGATGACGATCCGGCTGTCGCAATCGGCGATCCGGCCGGCGAGCGCTTCGGCGGAAAAGCCGGCGAACACCACCGAATGGACCGCGCCGATACGCGCGCAGGCAAGCATCGCGAACGCCGCCTCGGGGACCATCGGCATATAGAGGGTGATGCGGTCGCCCTTCCCCGCGCCGAGCCCCTTGAGCACGTTGGCGAAGCGCGACACCTCGCGGTGCAGTTCGGTATAGGTGATGCGGCGCGGCGCGGTGGCGGGATCGTCGCCCTCCCAGAGGATCGCGACCTGATCGCCGCGCGTCGCGAGATGGCGGTCGATGCAATTGGCGGCGACGTTGAGCACGCCGTCCTCGAACCAGCGGATATGGAAATCGTCGCGGTCGAACGACCAGTCGCCCGCACGCGTCGGCGCCGTCATCCAGTCGAGCCGGGTCGCCGCCTCCAGCCAGAAGCCATCGGGATCGGCGAGCGAGCGGGCGTGGACGGCCTGACGGTCGGCGAGCGGGGTGGCGTTCGACATGGCATCTCTCCTTGGCGTTCAACCGATCGCGTCGTGATCGGCGATATAGCGGTCGAGCGCGCTCGCCGCGTTGAGCATGTGCGCGCGCATCCGGCGCGCCGCGGTCTCGCCATCGCCTTCGGCGATCGCCGCCATCACGCCGTCATGCTCCTCGCGCGAGCGGAGGATGCGGCGGCCCTGGCGCAATTGCGTGCGGCGGAAGGCGTTGAGGCGGGTGCGTGTCGCCATCGCCTGTTCGGCGAGGAAGGCGTTGTGCGTCGCGTGATAGAGCGTCTCGTGAAAGGCGCGGTTGAACGCGTCATAGGCGTCGACATCGTCCGCCTCGACCATCGCCAGCGACGAATCGTGGAGCTGGATCAGCCGGCTGCGTTCGAGCGGCGTCATGCGGTTGGTGGCGAGCCGCACGCACATCGCCTCGATCTCCGCCATCGCCTCGAACATGTCCATGATCCGCTCGGGGGTCAGCCGGGTGACGACGACGCCGCGGCGCGGGCGCATCTCGGCGAGGCCGCTGACCGCAAGCTGGCGCAGCGCCTCGCGCACCGGCGTCCGCGACGCGCCGAACCGGTCGGCGAGCTGCTGCTCGTCGAGCTGCGTGCCGGCGCGCAGCGCGCCACTGGCGATCTCGTCGGTCAGCGCGTTGCGGATCCGCTCGGACAGCAACGTCCGCTCCTCGCCCAGCTCGTCCACGTCGCTCGCCATCGTCAGCCCCCCACGATCCCGCGCACCGCCAGATAGAGGATCGACGGCGCGACCAGACAGCCAAGACCGGTGTGGAAGGTCGCGGTCAAGGCGCCATAGGGCACCAGCCGCCGGTCGGTCGCGGCGAGCCCGCCGGAGACGCCGCTCACCGTCCCCATCAGCCCGCCGAACACCATCGCGCTGCGCGGATTGTTGAGGCCGATGAAGCGCGCCACCAGCGGCGTGCCGATCATCACCAACACCGCTTTCAGCACGCCGGTGGCGATCGACAGCGCGATCACCGCCGAGCTCGCGCCGAGCGCCGCGCCGGTGACCGGACCGACGATATAGGTGACCGCGCCCGCGCCGATCGTCGTCATCGACACCGCATCGGTATAGCCGAACGCCGCCGCGACCAGCGCGCCGAACACGAACGGGATCACCGTGCCGAGCCCCAAGGCGACCGCGCCGATCAGCCCGGCCTTTTTCGCCTGCACGACATCGACCTCGAAGGCGGTGGCGACGATCGCGAAGTCGCGCAGCATCGCGCCGCCCATCAGGCCGATGCCGGCGAGGATCGGGATGTCGGCAACGCCCTTCTCGCCGCCGGTCCACAGACCGGCGGCGAAGGCGCCGGCCAGACCGATGATGATCGCGATCGCCGAGCCGTGGACGCGACCCCGCGTCAGATGTTTCGACAGTGCATTGGACAGCCACATGACCAGCCCGACGATCGCGAAGGCGGTGAGCAGCGCATTGGCGGCGAAGACATGGGTGAGCATCGCGGTCATGCGGGGTCTCCCGCGGCGACGCGCGCCGCCTCGCGCGCGGTGGCGCTTCTCGCCTCGATCTCGTCCATCGTCTCGTTGGTGCCGCCCAGGCGGCTGAGGATCGCGACCATGCCAAAGCAGAGCAGCAGCGCACCGACCGCGGCGATCACCACCACCGGGCCGCCCTCGGCGGCGGCGACGACATTCTGCTGCGCCGCCATCGCCACGACGATCGGGATGTAGAGCGCACCCCAGAATTCGACGCCGAGCTTTAGGCCATGGCTCATCAGCCCGCGCGCGCCGAGCCACAGCCGCGCCGCGATCAACAGGATCATCGCGATGCCGACCCCGCCGACATTGGCCTTCACGCCGAGCGCGACCCCGAGCAGATCGCCAAGGAACACGCCGATCAGCGTGCAGATGGCGAGGAGCGCCACGCCGGAGATCGTCATGCCGACACCTGCGGGAACGCGCAGATCGGCCCATGCGTATGCATCGTCACGCTTCGCATCCTTCCATGTACGCCGATTTGTCGTCGGCACGTCGCATTGTATGCAAACTCTTGCATTCGACGCAATAGGCAATACAAAGAGGGCATTCGGAGCAATGTTTGGATACGGACGGGCGATGCGCGACTGGCACAGCAAACAAGCGGCGCGCACGGCGCGGATCGAAGCGGGCAGCCGTTTCGCCACGGGCAAGCTGGTCGCCCCCGCCGACCTGACGCCGTTCCTCGAGGCGGTGCTGCGTCCCGGCGACCGCGTCTGCCTGGAGGGCGACAACCAGAAACAGGCCGACGTCATCGCCCGCGCGCTCGCCGCGGTCGATCCGGCGCGCATCCACGATCTGCACATGGTGCAGTCGGGCGTGGTGCTGCCCGAGCATCTCGACCTGTTCGACAGCGGCATCGCGCGGCGGCTCGACTTCTCCTATTCGGGGCCGCAATCGGCACGGATCGCGAAGATGCTGTTCGGCGGCACGATCGAGCTGGGCGCGGTGCACACCTATCTCGAACTGTTCGCCCGCTATTTCATCGACCTGACGCCGCAGGTCGCGCTGATCGCCGCGGTCAGCGCCGACCGCGACGGCAATCTCTACACCGGCCCCAATACCGAGGACACGCCGACCGTGGTGGAGGCGACGACCTTCGGCAACGGGCTGGTGATCGCGCAGGTCGGCGAGATCGTCGACACGGTGCCGCGCGTCGATATCCCGGGCGATCAGGTCCATTTCATCGTCGACGCCGCCAAGCCCTTCTATGTCGAGCCGCTCTTCACCCGCGACCCGGCGGCGATCACCGAGACGCAGATCCTCACCGCGATGCTGGCGATCAAGGGGCTGTACGAACCCTATGGCATCCGCCGGCTCAACCACGGCATCGGCTTCAACACCGCCGCGATCGAATTGCTGCTCCCGACCTATGGCAAGCGGCTCGGCCTCAAGGGCAAGGTGTGCACCCACTGGGCGCTCAATCCGCATCCGACGCTGATCCCGGCGATCGAGGCGGGCTGGGTCGAGCAGGTCCATTGCTTCGGCTCGGAGGTCGGCATGGAGGATTATCTCCGCGCCCGGCCCGATATCTTCTTCACCGGCCCGGACGGCTCGCTGCGTTCGAACCGCGCCTTCTGCCAGACCGCCGGCCTCTACGCCTGCGACATGTTCATCGGCTCGACGCTGCAGATCGACCTGTCGGGGCATAGCTCGACCGTCACCGCCAACCGCATCGCCGGTTTCGGTGGCGCGCCCAACATGGGATCGGACGCGCGCGGGCGGCGGCATCCGAGCGAACCGTGGCTGCGCGCCGGGGCGGAGGCCGATCCCGACGGCCCCGCCCCGCTGCGCCGTGGGCGCAAGCTGGTCGTCCAGATCGGCGAGACGTTCGGCGACGGCAACACGCCGATGTTCGTCGAACGCCTTTCCGCGCTCGACCTCGCCGAGAAGCTCGATCTCGATCTGGCGCCGGTGATGGTCTATGCCGACGACGTCACGCATATCGTCACCGAGGAGGGCATCGCCAATCTGCTGCTGTGCCGGACGAAGGACGAGCGCGAACAGGCGATCCGCGGCGTCGCGGGCTATACCGACATCGGTCGCGGCCGTGACAAGGCGATGGTCGAGCGGCTGCGCGAACGGCGGATCATCCAGCGGCCACAGGATCTCGGCATCGATCCGCTCGACGCCGACCGCAGCCTGCTCGCCGCGCATTCGATCAAGGATCTGATGCTCGCCTCGGGCGGGCTCTACCGGCCGCCAAGCCGGTTCCGGAACTGGTAAGGGGACGCGGGACTTGGAAACGCTTCGCTACGATATCGCCGCGCCGCGCGCCGCCGGCGGCGACCGGCAGACCGCGCTGGTCGGCGTCGTCGCCTCGGGCAATCTCGAGGTGCTGCTCGAACGCGGTGGCGCGCCCGATCGCTGCACGATCGAGATCGCGACCGCGGCGCACGGCTTTGCCGAGCTATGGGCGGCGGTAACCGCCGATGTGGTCGCGGCACGCGGCGGCGGCGGCCTGCGCATCGCGATCAACGACGGCGGTGCGCGGCCCGATACCGTCGCGCTGCGGCTGGCGCAGGGCATCCGCCTGATCGAGGAGCCGGTTGCATGAGCCATCTCCGGCAAAGCTGGTACGAGGCGAGCGCCCGCGCGCGCCTCGACGCGCTGGTCGACCCCGGCAGTTTCGCCGAGTTCGTCGGTCCCGAGCGGCGCGAAACCAGCCCGCATCTGCCGATCTTCGACCTGCCGCGCCAGTTCGATGATGGCATCGCGGTCGGCGCGGCGACGATCGACCGCACGCCGGTGCTGGTCGCCGCGCAGGAGGGCCGCTTCATGGGCGGCGCGTTCGGCGAGGTGCACGGCGCCAAGTTGACCGGCCTGCTCCGCGCCGCCGCGTCGCTGCGCCGCGACGTGGTGATCGCCTTCGACACCGGCGGCGTGCGGTTGCAGGAGGCCAATGCTGGCGAGCTCGCCATCGCCGAGATCATGCGCGCCGTGCTCGACGCACGGCTGGCGGGCGTGCGCGTCGTCGGGCTGATCGGCGGGCGCGCCGGCTGCTATGGTGGCGGCAGCCTGATCGCCGGCTGCTGCTCGGCGCTGGTCATCTCCGAACAGGGGCGGCTCAGCGTCTCCGGGCCGGAGGTGATCGAAACCAATCGCGGCGTCGAGGAATTCGACTCGCGCGACCGCGCGCTGGTGTGGCGGACGATGGGCGGCAAGCACCGCTATCTGATCGGTGGGGTCGACTTCTACGTCGACGACGATGCCGCCGCCTTTCGCACCGCGACGCTGGACGCGCTGCATCGCCCCGCGACGCTGGACGCCGCCATGCTCGCGGCCGAACAGGCGCGGCTCGAACGCCGGCTGGCGCGCTTCGGCGACGCGCCCGACGGTCGCGACGTGTGGACCGCACTCGGCATCGCCGATGCGGCGACCGTCCCCGATCTGGCGACCACCGATTTCCTCGCCGCTGCCGCCGGCCACCGGGAGAGTGCCGATGACGCCCGCTGATATCCTCGCCTCGCTCTTCCCCGCCGGCCATGACGTCACGGCGACCGGCGCGCTGCTGCGCGGCACGGGTGATGGCATCCACGTCCTCGGCATCGTCGACGGCGCCTTTCCCGGCGTCGACGAAGCGGTCGCGCTCGCCGGTGACGTCCTCGCGATCGCCGCGCACGACGACGGCGCGCCGATCCTGTTCCTGCTCGATTCGGGCAGCCAGCGGATGAGCCGCCGCGACGAACTGCTCGGGCTCAGCGAGACGCTGGCGCATCTCGCCAAGGCGCTGCGGCTGGCGGCGGCGCGGGGCCATCGCACGATCGGGCTGCTCTATGGCGGCACCGCGGCGGGCGCGTTCATCGCCACCGCGCTCGCCTGCGACACGCTGGTCGCGCTGCCCGGTGCGCATCCGGCGGTGATGGACCTGCCGTCGATGGCGCGCGTCACCAAGCTGCCGCTCGCGGTGCTGGAGGAGAAGGCGGCGGCGACCCCGGTGTTCGCGCCGGGGCTCGACAATATCGTCGCGACCGGCGGCATCGCCGCGGTTTGGGACCCGAACCGGCCGCTGTCGGATCAGCTCGCCGTCTTGCTCGCGGAACCACCGGCCGGCGACGCGCGCGCTACGCTCGGCGCCGCGCGTGGCGGCCGACCCAAGGCCGCGGCGATCGCGGCGGAGGTGGAGCGGCTGGCGCTGGCGCATGGCTGAGTTGGCGCGCCATATGGTCGCTTATGTCGCGCCCGACGCCTGGGCGATGATGGTCGGCGCCGACGCGCCGGCGGCACTGCGCGACTGGGCCGCGGCGGGGCGGCCGGCGATTGTCCGGCGCACGCTGTGCGACGATGGCGACGCGGTGCCGCTCGGCGTGCCGCTGCCCCCCGCGCTCGGCAAGCGGCGCGTCGCGCTGCGCTGCCCGCCGCACGCGATCCTGCGCACCGCGGCGCCGCCGCTGCTCCGCGACGCGGCCGCCGCCGCCCCGCGCGAATGGCAGGTGACGATCGCCGCGCTGCTGCTGTGCGATCCGGCGATACGCTGTTTCGGCAGCCTCGCGTGGCAGCATCTGACCGGGCTCGCCTATCTTGCCGAAACGTCGGACATCGACCTCATCCTTGCCTGCGCTACCGCTGCGGACGCCGACGCCCGCGCGGCGCAGCTTGCGGTGATCGCCGCCGACGCACCGATGCGCGTCGACGCCGAACTGGTCGCGGCCGACGGCGCCGCCGTGCAATGGCGCGAATGGCGGTCGGGCGCGCCCGACGTGCTCGCGAAATCGCCCGGCGCGGCGCGCCTCGTCGATCGTGCGGCGATCTTCTTATGATCGCCCTTGCCCGCCACGGCGAGGACCGCAGCGCCGCGGCGATCGGCGACACCGCCGCAGACTGCCTGATCCGCGAGGTCGAGACCTGGCCCAAGCCCGGACTGGTCAGCCACGTCGACCAGGGCGCGCACGACGACATGGACGCCGATTTGCTCCGAAGCAGCGCCCGCGTCCTCGCGCCCTATTTCGCCGATCTCGCCGCCGCCGGGGCGGCCGGGGGCGACATGGACCGGCTGCGCGCGATCGGGATGGCGGCGGAGGCGGCGATGCTGGCCGCTACCGCCGGGGTGAACACGCATCGCGGCGCGATCTTCGGGCTCGGTCTGCTCGCGGCAGCGGCAGGGTTCCGCATGCGGTACGGCGTCGCGGCGCCGCTCGGACGGATCGTCGCGGCGCGCTGGGCTACGGGCATCCTCGGCGGCCCCGTCGATCTGCACAGCCATGGCAGCGTCGTCGCGCGCCGCTATCGCGCGGGCGGCGCGCGCGCCGAAGCGGCGGCCGGCTTCCCCGCCGTCTATGACGTCGCACTGCCCGCGCTCGCCGACGCGCGCCGGTTCGCCGACGACGACGAAGCCGCTCGCGTACAGGCGTGTATGGCGCTGATCGCCGGAGTCGCGGACAGCAACCTCCTCTATCGCGGCGGCCCCGCCGGCCTTGCCTTCGCGCAGCGACAGGCGAGCGCCTTTCTCGCCGATGGCGGGGTCGGCGCCGCCGGCTGGCGCGCTCGCGCCGCCGCGATCCATGCGGCGTTCGTCGCGCGCCGGCTGAGCCCCGGCGGCTGCGCCGATCTGCTCGCGATGGCGCTGTTCGTCGCGGCGGTGGAGCGATGAGCCTCGCGCTGCTCTGTTCGGGTCAGGGACGGCAGCATCGCGCGATGTTCGACCTGGTCGCCGATGCGGCAACCCCGGTTCTGGCCGCCGCATCGGCGACACTGGGGAGCGACGTCCGCGATTTCGTGCGGACCGCGTCGGATGCCGATCTGCATGCCAATCGCGCCGGCCAGATCGTCTGCGTCGCCGGCGCGATGGCGGTGGCGGAGGCGCTGTTTCCGGATGGCGCACCGGCGGATACGATCGTCGCGGGGTATAGCGTCGGGGAGATTGCAGCATGGGGGATCGCGCGCGTCTGGTCGCCGGCGGATACCTTCGCCGTCGTCGATGCGCGCGCCGTCGCGATGGACGCCGCGAGCGGGCCGGATGACGGGCTCGGCTATATCCGTGGCCTGCCGCATGACGATGTCGCCGCGCTGGCCGACCGGTGCGGCTGCGCCGTCGCGATCGTCAACCCCGGCCGCCTGTTCGTCTGCGGCGGCACGCGTGACGCTATCGCCGCGTTATGCACGGCGGCACTGGCCGATGGTGCGGTGAGCGCCGCCCCGATGCCGGTTCACGTCGCCTCGCACACGCCGCGTCTCGCCGCCGCCGTCGCGCCGCTCGCGCAGACGCTCGCCGCAACCGCGATGGCCCGGCCGACGCTCCGCCTGATGACCGCGACGGACCAAAGCCTCGTCAGCCTGCCCGCCCACGCCGCTGCGGGCCTCGCCAGACAGGTCATGACGACGATCGACTGGGCCGCGCTGCTCGACGCTTTGGCCGAGCGCGGCGTCGATCAGGTCCTCGACCTCGGCCCGGGCTCCGCCCTCGCGGAGATGGCATCCGCCGCGATGCCCGACGCGCGCGTCCGCGCCGTCGATCAGTTCCGAACCCTGCAAGGGGTGCGGGACTGGCTGGTCCGTCACGACCGGTGAGCGTTACGTGGCGCCCATACCGGTAACCTGCCGATATCACCGCGGCGGTAGGCCCGGTAGAAGACGCCTGCCATCGTCTACCGGGCCGCATCTCAGAACCGCGAGCGGACCGAGAAGCTGAAGTTGCGGGAGTAATAATGTACGTCGCGCTTCAGGTTCGTCGAACCCCAGTAGCTCTGGACGCCCGCATGCGTCAGGTTGGCCGCCTCCAGCGCCAGCGTCAGATGCTTGTTGACGTCGTAGTTGATCGAGGCATCGAGCCGCTCGACGGGATCGAGGAACTCGTTCTTGTAGGGATTGTAGGCATCGACCCAACGCTGGCGACGGGATTGCCAATTATAGGCGACCCGTAGGTTCAATCCGTCGCGCTCGAAGAAACCAACGACGTTGTAGAGATATTTGGACACCCAGAGATAGGGTCCATAATTGTAGACGGTGTTACCCGACGCATCGATGGTCGGAAAAGCCTGGCGGGTGATGTTCACCGTGCCGTTCACCGAACCGCCGAACGACTTGAGCAGCCCGGGCAGGAAGGTGAAGAAGGTGGTCGCCGACGCCTCGATGCCGCGATGGCGCCCCTTGCCGAGATTCTGCGGCCTTTCGACCAGCGTCGCCACATCGGGCGAGTCCGGAAGATACTCGAGCCCCTGCCGCCGCCCGATATAGCCGTTCTGATTCCACTGCCAGACCGCGAGGGTGATCGATCCGGTATTGCCGAAATACCATTCGAGCGAGGCGTCGTATTTGTCGGTCGTGATCGGCCCCAGCTTGGAATTCCCTCCCCTCGCAACCGGCTTGGCCTCGTTCTCGAGATTGAGCACGAGCATCGGGTTCAGATCGTTTGCCACCGGTCGGGCGACCTCATGCGTCCACGACGCCCGCAATTGCATCTTTGGGGTCAAATGCATGATCGCGCTGAAGCTCGGCAGCAGGTCGAGGCCGTTGCCCTTCGGACGGGAGACGGTGTCGGTCACGACCTTGGTCAGCTTTCCGTCGATATTCTCGAATTTGGTCACTTCCTCGGTCGAGTTCAGTCCGACCAGCGAATTGACGGCGCGAATCCCGAAGATTCCTTCGATCGGGAACAGCAGCTTCACATCGTAATGCGCCATGGCGTAAAAGGCATAGCTGCCTTCCGACCCTCGATATCCCGACAGCGGCCCATAGGCCGGATAATAACCCTTGAAGTCCGGTACGATCTGATTGACGCGGGCGACGATCGCCGGCCAACTCTTGCGGATCGAGTTGGTGTCGCCGATCAGCCATCGCGCGGTGGATCCGGGGAACGTCTGGCCGTTCGCTGCGAGATGATAGTCGGGCAGTTCGCTCAACGGCAGGCGCAGATTTCGAAGGCCACGGCTTACATAACCTCGCTCATACGAGCGCTTCGTACGCCGAAACCCGACTTTGAACCAGTCCATCACTTTGAAGAAGGTGTTGAATTTCAGGTCCGCCTTCATTTCCGACTCCGCACCGTAGGTGTATTGCCGGACCTGCGTGACACCATCGATGTACAGGTAATTCTTAGGGTCGGTAAGATCGATGTTCTTCAACACGATTTCCGACCCACCCTCGGGATTGTTCGGCGTATCGAAGATTACGTCGAATTTCGGCTGCTGGCTGAACCGAATATAGTGACTGAGATCGTTCGAATCGTTGTCAGATCGCCGATAATTCACCCACGACGAGAATTCGATGCGGGCGCTGGTATAATCCATTTGCAGCCGACCGTTGTAATCGCTGGTTTCGTGCAGATAGGAATGCCGCTCCGGACCAAACGGATCGATCGAGTCGACCGAAACCGATTTTACGAGACGACCGTCATCGGTCATCACGATATTCGACAGGCGCGGCGGCGGCGCGTCGGATTGGGAAGAGGTGATCGGGAAGACAAAATAATTGTCCGCCCAGAGCATCTTCTGATTGGCATAGCCACCTTCCAGCGTGATGCTCCAGTGATCGTCGGGCTTCCACTGCGTCGAGGCCTGGAATGCGGCGCGCTCCGACCAACCATTGGTCCCGGCGAAGCCGACGTCACGCGGCAGATAGATGTTACCCGGCATCGTGCTCGGCGAAATGATCTGGCGCCTGTCCCATGACCAGTCGGGCAGCGCATTGTAGCGGATACCCTCGTTATAGGTCAGGTGATTGTAGTTGCCGTTGACCGAGAAACCGAGCCGCCCGACCGGCGTCTCCGCATTGTAGGCGATCAGCGCGCTGTAATAGGGATTCACCTTTTTGACCTGGTCGGCATAGTCGGCGCGCGCGCTCAATGCATAGGTCGCGCCCAGCTTGAAGTCGGTCGGTCGGCGTAGCGAGATGTTGATGACGCCGGACTGGCTTCCCTCGACCTGATCGGGCGTGCGCGTCTTGTAGACCTCGATGCTCGATACGAGATCGGAGGAGATATCCTGGACGAAGGTGGTTCGCTTGTCTGCCGAGAAGCTGGGTGAGCCGTTGATCGTCGTCATGACGTTGTTCAGGCCACGGATTCGGATGCCGCCGCCTTCCTCGAACGACCCGCCCTCGCCCCGGTCACGATCAATCTGGACGCCGGGGACGCGCGCGAGCGCCTCCGGCACGTTCTTGTCGGGCAGCTTGCCAATATCCTGGGCGACGACGACGTCGACGATCTGTTGCGCGTGGCGCTTGGCGTTGCGCGCGGATTTCACGTTCTCGCGCAGACCGGTGACGATGATGTCGCCCTCCAGCCGCCCCGATTCATCCCTGAGCTGCGGCTGATATTCTTCCGGCTCGGCCGTCTTCTTGGCAGTTGCGACGGCCTTTGCAGCCTTCTTCGCAGATTTGCCCGACTTCGCCTTGCCTTCCCCCTGTACGGCGGTCTTGCGCGTTGCTGCCGGCAGCGACTGAGCGACCGCACCCGACACTCCCAACCCTGCCCCCAGCGCGACATAGGCGACGCCCGCCACCAATTTCCATTTCGACGTCATACGTCGACCCTCCCCCTGTTGTTGGGAGTACGTGGCCCCTCCACGCCTCCTCACGGACAAAATATGGTATACGTTTTTCGTCTTGTCCAACATTTAGTTTCAGGCAATAAATGTTGGGTCAGCTAGACGCCGACCACGGCTACGATGCCGCCGCACTTGGGATGATGCGGCGCACTTTGATCGTGAGCAGACAAGGAGGGGGGCAGGGTATAATGAACGGTATATTATCGATCAGTGATTTCGATACCGGACAATCACTTATGCTACGCAGAACGGCATTGGCGACATTGTTCGGCGGTGTGGCACTGGCCGGCTTCATCGGCACCGCACAGGCAGAGGGGCTGGCTGCCGGTGAAATCGCCGCATTACAGTTTGCACTTAACCTACAGTATCTTACGACGAACTTTCTGCAGGCGGCGATCTATGGCGACGGACGCCAGTTGCAGGCCGACAACATTCGCGGCGGAGAGTTGGGCGGCGAGCCGGGCGTGGTGGTAACTACCGCAAAACAGGTCCGTTTTCCGGCGGCGACTCGTGACATCCAAGCGCGGGTGCAGGAAATCGGCGACGAGCATTGGTATCGGAACCTGCTGCTGCGCGCGCTGCTGCGCGCCGACGTCGTCGCGCAGAAGACGATCGACCTGTCGCCGGCCACCTTCACCGCCATGTTCCGGCTCGCCGGCGTGATCGATGCCGGCGCGACATTCGATCCATATAGCTCGCCGCTCAACCTGCTGCTCGCCACCGAGACGCTGATCTCGGTTCAGGCCAGCGTGATCAGCGCGATGCTGCCGAGCTTCGACAACGACATCCTCCGCGCCACCATGGCCGCCTTCGCCGCCAGCGTCGGCGGCGACGCAGCGACGATCCGGTCGATGCTCTACGCGCAGGGACAGGCCGTGGCGATCGACAAGCTCGCGGCGTGGCGCGATCGCGTGGATGGCACCGCGGTGACCGATCGCGGCCTGTCGGCGACGACGACGAACGGCAATGCGATGACGCGGATCGCGTTCACCGATGCCGATGGATTGCTGATCGGCCGCACGCCGGCCCAGGCGTTGAACGTGCTGTTCATGACGTCGGGCGCGGTCACCACCGGCGGTTTCTTTCCGACCGGGATCAACGGCGCGATCACGCGCAGCGCCGCCAACTGACCGGCGCGATCACTTTAGGGGGGATGATAGCATGACAATCGAACCGACTGCCGGCCCGCGCGACGCGACCCGCCGGGGATTTCTGCGGCTATGCGGCCAGGCGTCGGCCACCGCCGGCGGCCTGACCTTGCTGGCGGCGTGCAACGACGATGTCGTCGGAGCCGAGCACGTGCCCGCGCCGCAGGCGTCGGCAACGGCACCGGCAACGACGCCCGCGGCCTATTCCGCGTCCGACGCCGACCGGCTCAACTTCGGCCTGCAACTCCAGTATCTGCTCGCCGCCTATCTGCAGCGATCGCTGGACGGGACGACGCTCGACGGGACGACGCTGACCGCCGGCACCGGCACGCGGGGGACGGTGTCCGGCGGGCGGGCCGTCTCCTTCTCGGATTCGACGTTGAAGGCATCCGTGCGCGAGGTGACCACCGCCACGGTGGCGCGGATCGGCTTCCTGCGGCGGACGCTGGGCAGCGCCGCCACGGCGCAGCCGGCGATCAACATCGCGGGTGGCCAAGGCAGCCCGTTCCAGGCGATCACGCTGGTCACGGGGCCGCAGGACCAGCCGCCCACCACCTATTTCGATCCCTATGCGTCGGAAGAGGATTTCCTGCTCGGTGCGACGGCATTGTTTGCGGTGGCTTCGACCGCCACCACCGACCTGACATGGGCGGTCGGCGCGACGCTGCGGGGTGCGATGGGGGCCTTCGTCGCCGGTGTCGTGGCGGGCGACTCGATCCTGCGCAACGCGCTGTTCGCACGGGCCAATCTCCAGCCGACCAAATTGCCGGACAACAGCCCGACGCTGTTCGCCCGCGCCGCGCAGATGAGCGACACGCGCAACTATTTCGATGGGCCGCGCAGCCTCGACCAGAATCTCGGCCGCTTCGTCAACAAGGACGGGATCGCGTCGAACATCATGTTCAAGGATAGCAACTGGATCATGATCCGCCGCACGCCCGAACAGGCGTTGAACGTTCTGTATGCATCCCAAACCTCAGTGGCGTCGGGGGCCTTCTTCCCGGCCGGCGTCAACGGCACCATCCGCAGCAGCGGCGCCAACAGCTACTGACGCGGGAGACCGACCGGGTCTCGGGTATGGAGAGGTCGGCTGACGCGGCATGATCTCTCCCCCCCCTCCGGCGATGTGCGAACGACCGGACAGGTCGACATCGACGTCAGCATCGGGCGCCGAGTGAATGAAGATCGTCCACGTCAAGGAACGGGCGGCGCAGGACCTGTCGCTCAGAGCGAATGCCTGAGCTTTCAACATAAGCAATTATATTGCAGCGCAATACGCGGGATAGTAATAATAGCACTTGCACCCCTATGGCGAACGCGACATCATCCAGCCCGACGAGGAACGACACGTTCCCGCCGGAGAGAGATGCATGATGATCTTCCTGGAAGTCGCGATCGGCGCCCTCGGCCTCGCACTGCTGACCACGCCTGTCTTCATCGCGCTGACCGATAAGCGCAAGATGACCAGACCGGAATAAACGCCGCCCCGCGGCGGCGGGGTCACCAGCGTTAATGCATGCGTCGCGAATTGGGTCTAGGATGGTCGCTACCGCACCACCCTGGCACAGGACCTCATCGTGGATTCGCCCTGCCCCGTTACCGCCCAGCTCGTCGCCTCGATCCACCAGCCTTGGCGCGCATCGGTGCGCGAATGCCTCGACCGCTGGCTGCGCCTCGACTCGACGGCACGCGAGTCGGCCTATCTCGTGCTTGAGGGGCCCGAGCCCAACCTCCGCCGCACGCTCAACGCCGCCGAGATCGCCAAGCTTGCCTGAGCGGGCGGCGGCCGGGCCGCGTGGCCCGAACCGGAACGGGAGCTGACATGCGGCAAGCCACGACCATCTTGCGCTTCGAGACGCGGCGGCAGGGCCTGCTGGAGGTGACCGGCGAGGTCGTCCGCTGGGTGGCGGCGCAGGGCATCGATACCGGGCTGCTCACCGTCTTCTGCCGGCATACGTCGGCGTCGCTGGTGATCCAGGAGAATGCCGCGCCGGCGGTGCGCCGCGACATGGAGGCCTATTTCGCCCGCCTCGCGCCGGAAAGCCGCGACTATGAACATGACGACGAGGGGCCGGACGACATGCCCGCGCATCTCCGCACCGCACTGACCGGCGTGCAGCTGTCGATCCCGGTCATCGACGGTGCGCCTGCACTGGGGACGTGGCAGGGCATCTATCTGTTCGAACATCGCACCAGTCCGCATCGGCGCAGCCTGGCGCTGCACCTGATCGGCGCGTGAGCCGCGGCGAAGCGTTGCAGACGGGAGCCAAGTCGTTCATCGCTCGTTCCACTCGGACGATGTATAGGCGGCACGGTTCGCCGCATCCGCGAGCGAATGGAGTATTGGAGTCATGAGTCATCTGGGCCGCAAGGCCGTGGTCGCGGCGCTCGCCGCCTCCACGCTGATGGTCGCCGGCTGCGCGACCGAGACCACCTATCGCCCCGCCACCGGGCAGGGCTTCAACCGCACCGGCTACAGCGATCGCCGGATCGAACCCGACCGCTATCTCGTCAGCTTCGCCGGCAACAGCGTCACCTCGCGCGATACGGTGGAACGCTATCTGCTGTTCCGCGCCGCCGAACTGACGCTGCAGAACGGCTATGATTATTTCGTCATGGCCAATCGCGACACCGATTTGCAGTCGCGCACGTACAGCACGCCGGGAGTCGGCGGCGGCTGGGGCTATGGCGGCTTCGGCGGCTATTGGGGCCCGTCGTGGCGCTATTACGGCCGCGGTTTCGGCTGGCGCAGCTGGGACCCGTGGTTCGGCGGCGGCTTCGGCGGTGGCCCGTGGGGCAACGATTTCGACATCCGCACGATCGACCGCTACGAGGCAACCGCGGAGATCGTGATGCGCAAGGGACCGATCCCGCGCGACAATCTGCGCGCGTTCAACGCCCGCGCCGTGGTCGACAGCATCGGCCCGACGGTGGTTCTGCCGAAGTAACGTGCCGTTCGCGTAACGACAAAAGGCCGGGTCACCTTGCGGTGATCCGGCCTTTTTCGTGAGATGGTGACAGCGACGGCTGCCGCGCTCTCCGGCATCCCGCTTCGTCAGCCGTCGCGGAGAAGAAGCGGGACCCCGGCGCAAGGCCGGGGTGACGGGGTGGGACCGACGGCGGAGCGTCAGGCGGTGACGGCGCCGTGGCAGTGCTTGTACTTGCGCCCCGAGCCGCACGGGCATGGCGCGTTGCGGTTGACGCGGCCTTCCCAATGTTCCGGATTGTCGCCGAGGATCGCCTCCGCATCCGGCTGCATCATCTGCAGCGGCGGGATCTGCGTCGTGATCCGGCCCAGCGTGCCCGCGTCGATATCGTTCGAATTGTCCTCGCCGGTGAACGGGTCGAAGTGCGTCGTGATGAAATCGGGCAGCTCGGGCAGGTCCGGCGCTTCCTGCATCTGGAATTGTGCGTGCGCGATCGTCTTGGTGACGTCCTCGCGGATCGAGTCGAGCATGCGCTGGAACAGCGAGAACGCCTCCTGCTTATACTCGTTGATCGGCGTCTTCTGCGCATAGGCGCGCAGATGGACGACCTGACGCAGCGCGTCGAGCGTCGCGAGATGCTCCTTCCAGTGATGGTCGAGGTTCTGGAGCAGGATCGACTTCTCGACCTGCGTCCAGGTCTCCGGCTCGAGCTCGGCAGCCTTGGTGGCGATCGCCGCATCGGCGGCCTCGCGGACGCGCTCCTCGACGATCTCGGGATCGATCGCCTCTTCGGTCAGCCAGTCGTCGACCGGCAGGTCGAGATTGAGGATCTCGGTCAGCCCCGCCTTCATGCCCGCGATATCCCATTGCTCGGGATAGGAATTGGGCGGGCAGGCACCGCCGACGATGACGTTGACCGTCTCGGTACGCATGTCGCTGACCACATCGCCGACCGCATCGGCGTCCATGATGTCGGCGCGCTGTTCGTAGATGACCTTGCGCTGGTCGTTCATCACATCGTCATATTCGACGACCTGCTTGCGGATGTCGTAGTTGCGCGCCTCGACCTTCTTCTGCGCGGTCTCGATCGCCTTCGACAGCCACTTGCTGCCGATCGCCTCGCCGTCCTCGATATTGTTGCGCATCATCTTGGCGAACAGCGTGTCCGGGCCGAAGATGCGGAGCAGATCGTCGTCGAGGCTGAGGTAGAAGCGCGACAGGCCGGGATCGCCCTGACGGCCCGAACGGCCGCGGAGCTGGTTGTCGATGCGGCGGCTCTCGTGCCGCTCGGTGCCGAGCACGAACAGACCGCCGGCGGCGAGCACCTCCTGCTTCTCCACCTCGATCTCGGCACGGATCCGTGCCGCCTCCGTCTCATATTCGGGCGTGCCCTCGACGAGATCGGGATGCTCGTCGAGCATGCGGAATTCGAGGTTGCCGCCGAGTTTGATGTCGGTGCCGCGGCCCGCCATGTTGGTGGCGATCGTCACCGCCGCCTTGCGCCCGGCCTGCGCGACGATATGCGCCTCCATCTCGTGGTAGCGCGCGTTGAGCACCTTGTGATCGACGCCCTCCTGCGTGAGGAATTCGCTGAGCAGCTCGGACTTCTCGATCGACACGGTGCCGACCAGCACCGGCTGGCCGAGCGCGGCATGTTCGCGGATCTTCTTGGCGATCGCACGGAACTTGTCGGTGGTGTCCTTGTAGAATTCGTCCTCCTCGTCGACGCGGCGGACGCCGACGTTGGTCGGGATGGTGACGACGTTCATCTTGTAGATGTCGTAGAATTCCGCCGCCTCGGTCGCCGCGGTGCCGGTCATGCCCGACAGCTTCGGGTACATGCGGAAATAATTCTGGAAGGTGATCGACGCCATCGTCTGGTTCTCGGGCTCGATCGTCACGCCCTCCTTCGCCTCGACTGCCTGGTGCAGGCCGTCGGACCAGCGGCGCCCGTCCATCATGCGGCCGGTGAATTCGTCGATGATGATGACCTTGCCATCCTTGACGATGTAATCGGTGTCCGCCTTGAACATCATGTTCGCGCGCAGCGATTGGTTGACGTGGTGGACGACCTGCGTGTTCTCGAAATCGTAGAGGTTGGCGCCCTCCAGCAGGCCCGCCGCCTCGAGCATCCGCTCGATCCGCTCGGTGCCACTCTCGGTCAGGATGATCGACTTCTGCTTCTCGTCCTTCTCGTAATCGTCCGCCTCGAGCTGCTTCACGATCGCGTCGACGCTCATGTACAGCTCCGACTTGTCGTCGGTCGGGCCGGAGATGATGAGCGGCGTGCGCGCCTCGTCGATCAGCACCGAATCGACCTCGTCGACGATCGCCATGCTGAAGGCGCGCTGCACCATCGAGCTGCGCTCGTACTTCATGTTGTCGCGCAGATAGTCGAAGCCGAATTCGTTGTTCGTGCCGTAGGTGATGTCGCTGTTGTAGGCGGCGCGGCGCTGTTCGTCGGTGAGGTTGGGGATGATCGTCCCGACGGTGAGGCCGAGGAAGCGATAGACCTGGCCCATCCATTCGGCGTCGCGCGCGGCGAGATAGTCGTTGACGGTGATGACGTGGACGCCATCGCCGGGCAGCGCGTTGAGATACGTCGCCAGCGTCGCGACGAGCGTCTTGCCCTCGCCGGTGCGCATCTCGGCGATCTCGCCGCGGTGGAGGACGATGCCGCCGATCATCTGCACGTCGAAATGGCGCATGCCGAGCACGCGCACCGCCGATTCGCGCACCGTCGCGAACGCCTCGGGCAGCAGGTCGTCGAGCTTGGCGCCATTGGCGAGTTGCTCGCGGAACTTGGCGGTCTGCGCGGCGAGCTGGTCGTCGGAGAGCGCCTGGAGCGTCGGCTCGAACGCGGCGATCTTCTGGACGATCGGGTTGAGCGATTTGACGTAGCGGTCGTTGGACGAGCCGAAGAGCGATTTAGCGAAGCCGCCGAACATAGGGATGGTTCCTGAATAAGCGCGCGCGGCCCCAGGGATGCGGGGGCGCGCAGCGTCGTTGGTCACGAAGATATGGGTCGCAGCCGGGCTGCGACGGGCGCTATTCGCGCCGGCGGCGCGCGTAGAGCGGTTCGGCGGCGGCTACGACCGGAGCGGCGGCGGCGAGGCCCCAGGCCGCGGACGCGACCAGCGTCGGCAGCGCCTGCTGCGGCCGGCTGGCGACGGCCGCGGGGCGCACCTGCGCTTCGACCACGGTCGCCGCGCTCGCGACCGCATGCGCTGCCGCCGGCGTACGCATCGCCGATCCACCGCCGGTAAGGGCGGACAGCAGCGCGGACAGGAGCAGCAGCAAATTCATCGCAGCCTCGCCATAAGGACAAGGTCCGCGGGCGTCCACATGCGAAGCGGCTGTATTACCACAAGCAACGTACCGGATAGCGACGCATCGTGACGTCCGCAGTGACCAACGTCGCATCGAGATGCAGCGCATGGGCGATCAGCATGCGATCCACCGGATCGCGATGCAGGTCTGGCAGCGTATCTACGATCCGCCACGCGGATGCCGGATATTCGAGTATCTCGGCATCGAGGCGGGCGACGAGCGAATCCAACGGAAGATCAGCGCCAAACCTGCCGCGGCGGTTCAGATCGGCAAATTCATATGCGGTTACCGCACTGACGCACAGCGGCGTAGCACCATCGGTGATCGCAGCCGTCGCCGCCACACTGAGCCGCGGACTACGGGTAGCGATCCAGACGAGCGCCTGCGTATCAATTAGGATCGCCAAATTTGCGCCCGTAATGTTCATTCCAACGATCGTCCGCCTTTAGAGAGCGGATGTCGATGTCACGATCCCCGACGAGATCTGCAAACATCCCGATCGCGGACCGCCGCTTCGCGGCACGTTGCTCCACATCGGACGGCGGGACCATCACGAGGCGAACCTGGGGTGCGTCGACACTATCGAGCACGACATCCTCACCACGCATCGCCGCCGCGACCAGCTCCGGAAGCCGCGCCTTCGCCTCACCGATAGGGACGTGCATCGCCATGACCTATAGGTGGCGCGGCACGTGCCGGTGGTCAAGCATGCGAGGGTTCGTCGATCATCCGTCTTTGCCCTGTCTTGGAAGCAGCCTATGGCAGCGCCATGTCTTCGTCCATCTCCCCGCTCGCCACCCCCTTCCCCGCCCTGCCCGCGATCGCCGGCGTGGTGCCGCACGTCGCTCGCGCGCGCTACAAGACGTGGGACCGCTGCGATCTCACCTTCGTCACGCTCGCCGAAGGGACCAGCGTCGCCGGCGTCGTCACGCAGAGCAAATGCCCTTCGCCCGAGGTCGAATGGTGCCGCAAGGCGCTGACCCTCGGCACGGCGCGCGCGCTGGTGGTCAACGCGGGCAATTCGAACGCCTTCACCGGCCATCGCGGCCGCGCTGCCGTCGAGGCGATCGCGGCGCGCACCGCGCAGCATCTCGGTTGCCAGCCATCGGACGTGTTCGTCGCCTCGACCGGGGTGATCGGCGTGCCGCTGCCGATCGACAAGGCGGAGGCGGGCCTCGACGCCGCCTTCGCGGCGACGCCGTGCGACTGGCGCGCCGCGGCGGAGACGATCGGCACCACCGACACCTATCCCAAGGGTGCGATGACGACCGCCATCGTCGATGGTCGCACGGTGACGTTGGTCGGCATCATCAAGGGTTCGGGGATGATCGCGCCGGACATGGCGACGATGCTCGGCTTCGTCTTCACCGATGCGGCGGTGACGCCCGGCTTCCTGCAGGCCGCGCTCAACGCCGCCAACCGCAACACCTTCTCGTGCATTACTGTCGACGGCGACACCTCGACCAGCGACACGGTGCTCGCCTTCGCCACCGGCGCGGCCGGCAATGCGCCGCTCGGCGATGCCGACAGCGACGGTGCGGACGCCTTCGCCGCGGCGCTCGCCGACCTCTGCGCGCAGCTCGCGTTGCTCGTCGTGCGCGACGGCGAGGGCGCGACCAAGCTGATCGAGATCGCGGTCACCGGCGCGGAAAGCGACGCCTCGGCGCATCGCATCGCCATGTCGATCGCCAATTCGCCGCTGGTGAAGACCGCGATCGCGGGCGAGGATGCCAATTGGGGTCGCGTCGTCATGGCGGTCGGCAAGGCCGGCGAGCCCGCCGAGCGCGACAAATTGTCGATCCGCTTCGGCGAGACGCAGGTCGCGCGTGAAGGCCTCGCGGTCGAGGGGTATGACGAGGCGCCGGTCGCCGCGCATCTCAAGGGGCAGGAGATCGAGGTCGGCGTCGATCTCGGCCTCCGCGACGGGGTGGCGACGGTTTGGACCTGCGACCTCACCCACGGCTATATCTCGATCAACGCCGACTATCGGAGCTGACATGCACCATCCGCACCACGACGCGGTCGTCACCCTGATGCGCCGGGTGGCGGCGGAGATCGTCCTGCCGCGCTTCCGCAATCTCGCCGCCGACGAGATCGAGGAGAAGGCCGCCGACGATATGGTGACCGTCGCCGATCGCGAGAGCGAGGCGGCGCTGACCGCGGGGCTGGCGGCGCTCGATCCCGGCATCCGCGTTGTCGGCGAGGAAGCGGTGGCGGCGGATGCGTCGCTGGTCGACGGCATCGAGCACGGCCGGGTGTGGATCATCGACCCGATCGACGGCACCAACAATTACGCGAGCGGCATCGCCACCTTCGGGATCATGATCGCGCTGGTCGAGGATGGCGAGACGCAGGCGGGGTGGATCCTCGATCCGGTCGCCGACCGGCTCTGCCACGCGGTGCGCGGCGGCGGCGCCTATATCGACGACGTACGCGTGCAGGCGCGGCCGAGCGGCGGAGAGCGCCCGTCGGCGGTGCTCGCGACCTATTATATGAGCGAGGCGGAGATCGCGGCACTCTACGCCCGCGCCGAGCGCGCGTTTACCGTCGCGCCGATGCCGCGCTGCGCGGCCGAGCAATATCCGCGGCTGGTGCTGGGGACGAACGACGTCGCCTTGTTCCAGAAGACGCTGCCCTGGGATCATGCGCCCGGCTCGCTGTTTCTGCGCGAGGCGGGCGGCGTAGCGCGCTGGCCGGATGGCGAGAACTATCATGTCGGCGATCAGCGCCGCGGCATGCTCGCCGCCGCATCGCCCACCTTGTGGGACCAGGCGGCGAAGTTGCTGTTCGGATAGAAAAAGCCCCTCCTCTTCGGAGGAGGGGTTGGGGTGGAGGACACTAAGAACAGGTTTCCGTGATACAAAACCTACCCCTCCCCCAAAAGGGGAGGGACTTGCATCGCTTACGCCAGCGCGCCTTCCAGCCAGGCCTTCAGCCGGCCCTTGGGCTCGGCACCGACCTTGGTCGCCGCCGGGGCGCCGCCCTTGAACAGGATCATCGTCGGGATGCCGCGCACGCCGTATTTGCCCGGCGCATCCGGATTCTCGTCGATGTTGAGCTTGGCGATCGTCACCTGCTCGCCGAGCTCTTCCGACAGTTCCTCGAGGCTCGGCCCGATCATCTTGCACGGGCCGCACCATTCCGCCCAGAAGTCGACCAGCACCGGACCGTCGGCCTTGAGCACGTCGGTGTCGAAGCTCGCGTCGGTAATCGCCTTGGTAGCCATTTCAATCTCCTTTGCAGCCCATCTAGGATGGCGCGGACCCCGGCTCAACCGTCGGCGCCCTAGCTTTGCTCCCGGAGGCGAAAGCGCGGCTTGTGCGCGTCGAGCAGCGCCGGGTCGAGCACGAACAGACGGGGTCCACCGGTGTAGAGCAACGCCGCCTCGATCCGCCGCTCCGGAAAGATCGTCGCCAGTGCCGCAGCATAGGCGGCCATCTGGTCGAGGTGATAGGGCGGGATATCGGCCACGGCCCCCGGGACGCGCCGGCCGGTCTTGAAGTCGACGACGCGGATATGATCCGGCGCGATCAACAGCCGGTCGACCGTCCCCGACACGACGAGGCCGTTGGCGAGCGTCGCAGCGATCGGCGCCTCGGTGAGCGCGTCGCCGCCGAACAGGTCGGCGAAACGCGCATCGTCGAGCACGGCGAGCACGCCGGCGGCGATCTCCGCGCGTACCGCAGGGTCGGTGACGCCGCCCGCGGTGGCGAGCCAGCGTTCGGCACTGGCGGCGCGCGCCTCGGGCGCGACCGCCGGAAGACGCTCGAACAAAGCGTGGAACAGCCGCCCGCGCTCCGCGGCGGCGCGCAGCGCCGGACCGGGCGGCGGATCGCTCACCTCGTCCTCGCCGATCGCAGACGGCGCGAGCGGCCGCGACGGCCGGCTCTCGATCGGCGCGGGGCGCTGCGCCCAGTCGGGCAGGACGACGGTCTCGACGCGCTGCGCCTTTGCCGCGGGACGCGTCTTCACCGGCGGCTGCGGGATGCGGCCGATGAAGATGCGTGGCCCCTCCCCCGCGACGCCCAGCGCATCGAAGGCGCGCGACGCGGCGGCATACCAGCTCGCCACCGGCGGCTCGCCCTTGGCGCGCGGGCCGAGCGCGCCGCCGATCACCAGCCGTTCCTCGGCACGTGTCGCGGCGACGTAGAACAGCCGCCAATGTTCCTCCAGCTCGCGCCGTTCGACCTCGCCGATCGCCACGTCAAGCGGGCCGCCGCGCTCGGCGGAACGCGGACGGAAGATCGGGATCGGCTGCGCGCCGGGCTCGGGCGACCAGCGCACCAGCGCGCGCGGCGCGGCGGTCGGATCGACCGTCGCATCAGCGAGGATCACCAAAGGCGCCTGCAAGCCCTTGGCACCATGCGCGGTCATCACCCGCACCGCATCGAGCGGCGCGGAAGGATCACGGACGATCTCGACGTCACCGCGATCGAACCAGTCGAGGAAACGCTGCATCGACGGCGTCGAGGTCGTCTCGAACGCCAATGCGGCGTTGAGCAATTCCTCGATCGGATCGCGCGCCTCGGCACCCAGCCGGCGCAGCAGCCTGCGCCGTCCGTCGAGCGGACCGGACAACAGCTCGTCGAGGAACTGATAGGGCGTGGCGATATCCGCACGCAGCAGCATCGACCGCAACGGCGCCAGCCGTTCGTCCGACTGGGTGAGCGTCAGATGCCGCCACAGGCTGCCGTGATCGCGCGGCGCGGCGTGCATCAATTCGTCCTGCGTCCAGCCGATCAGCGGCGAAACCAGCAGCGACGCCAGCGACAGGTCATCCTCCGGCTGCAACGCGAAGCGCACCGCGGCGAGCAGATCCTGCACCGCCAGCGGCGCGTTGAGCCGCAACCGGTCGACGCCGGCGACCGGCACGCCCTCGGCATAGAGGCGCGCGACGATCAGCGAGGCGAGATCGCCACGCCGCTTGACGAGGATCATCACATCCTCGGGGCGGAGCGGCCGGCCCTTGCTCTCGAGCATCAGCCCGCCGTCGATCCAGTCTCGCACCGCGCGCGCGATCCGCACCGCCTGTTCGCGGACCGCGTCGTCGATCCACGCTTCCTCGTCCTCGTCGCTGCCGCCCGCCACCACCGGCGGCCACATCTCGACGGTGCCGGGGCCGGGCACCTCGCTGGCATGATCCTCCAGCGCGCCGATCGCGCCGAGGCCCGGCTCGCCCGCCGCCGCGACCGCGGCATCGACGAATTCGAGGATCGGGCGCGTCGAGCGGAAGGAATGGGTCAGCGACAGACGCTGGAACGGCAGGCCGCGTTCGGACTCGGGCCAGTCCTCGGTCCCCTCGACCTCGGCGGCGCGGGTGGCGAAATGGCCCTCGGCCCAGCGGAAGTTGATCGGGTCGGTGCCCTGGAAGCCGAAGATCGCCTGTTTGAAATCACCGACGGTGAACAGCGTGCGCGTCGAGGGCGCATGGACGCCGCGGCCGACGAAGAACTCGCCCGCCAGCGCGGTGACGATCCGCCACTGGTTGAGGTTGGTGTCTTGCGCCTCGTCGATCAGCACGTGCTCGGTCGCCTGATCCAACTTGTAGCGCACCCATTCGCCGATGCCGGGTTGTTCGAGCAGCCGCACCGTCACGCCGATCAGATCGTCGAAATCGACCGCGCCGCTGCGCCGCTTCGCCGCGGCATAGGCGCGGGCATAGTCACGCCCGACGTCGAGCGCATCGGCGAGCAGATCGGCATAGGCCGCGCGTTGCGTCAGCGACAGCAGATCGAGGCAATGGTCGCCGAGCGCCGCGGCGAGTTCGGGATAATCGGGTTCGGCATCGACCAGCTTCTTCGACGCCTTGCGCGGCTCGTTCTTGCCGGTCAGCACCACGCCGGCCAGCTCCTGCAAGGTCGCCGTACGCGCCTCGGGCGCGGCGGCGAGCCAGCGATCGAGCGTCTCGGCATGGCCGAGGCCCGTCGCCGCGCCCCACGCCTTGTTCGCCGCCGCCAGCCGCTCGACCATATCGACGTCGATCGCGTCGCAGCCGGACGCCAGCGCCTCGCCGATATCGCCCTGCGGCAGGTCGAGCGCGCGGCGCAGCCACGGCTGGATGCCGCTCGGCAACGCCTCCAGCGCGATCAGCGAGCGCGCGCAGGCGAGCAGGAAGCTCTCCGCCCCGCCTTCGCCCAGGCGCAACGACAGCGCGCCGATCGTCTCGATCGGGCGGAGGCGGCCGTCGCGCTCCGCCTCAACCAGCAAAGTCGCCAGCGTCTCGCGCGCCAGCACCGCCTCCTCGCGTGCTTCCAGCGGGCGGAAACCGGGGGTCAGCCCCGCCTCTACCGGAAAGGCGGCAAGCAGGCTCTGGCAGAAGCCGTGGATCGTCTGGATGCGCAGGCCGCCGCCCGGCGCGTCGAGCACGCCGGCGAACAAGGTGCGCGCGCGCGCCTGCAAGTCCGGCGTCGCACGCTCGCCGAGCGCTTCGAGATCGGCGGCGAGCTGCGGCCCCGGCATCCGCACCCAGGCGGCGAGCCGGTTGCTGATCCGCTGTGCCATTTCCGCCGCGCCCGCCTTGGTGAAGGTCAGGCAGAGGATGGCGGCCGGCTGAGTGCCGCCCAGCAGCAGCCGGAACACACGCGCGGCGAGCACCTGCGTCTTGCCGGTGCCGGCGGAGGCGGACAGCCAGACGTGCGCGTGCGGATCGCTCGCCGCCGCCTGCGCGCCCTTCAGCCGCGGCAAAGTGGCGAGGTCAGTCCCGGCCATACCATTCGTCCCGGCGCATCAGTTGGTCATATTCGGCATAAGGCGCATAATCCGGCACGAGCTTGGCGGTGAACGGCGCATTGCCGGTCAGCCAATGGCCCGCCGCCTCGATGAAATTGCTCATCGCGATCGTGGTGAAATCGGTGGTGACGATCCGGTCGCGCTTGCCCTCGGCGTCGACCGGGGTTTCGATATAGCCGAACTGGTCGCGCTTCTTGCCGAGCGACCAATATTCGAAACCGCCCGCACGGCCCGAGACGTCGTCGAACCCGCCACGCTCGGCGATCGCGCCGAGCAGGCCGAGCTGGAGGCTGTAGCCGGCCTTGACCGCGGCGGCGGACGGCGGCTTGCCAGTCTTATAGTCGACGATCGCGAGGCTGCCGTCGGGCAGGCGATCGACGCGGTCGTAGCGGCCGGACAGCTTCACCCCCGCCACCTCGATATGCCCCTTGCCCTCGGCGGAGGCGACCTTGCGCCCCTCCGCGTCCTGCACGGCAACCGTCTTTGCGATCCAGTCGATCGCCTCGACCAGCCGCGGCCGCCAGAGCGCACGCATCATCGGATGCGTCCGCTCGTCGTCGAGCATCGCGGTGGCGCGCGGCAGCAGCGCGTCGGCGGCGCAACGGTCGCGCTTCCACCATTGTTCGAGGATGTCGTGCACCGCGGTGCCGCGCCACGCCGCGCTCGGGTCGGCATCGACCGGATCGAGCGGCATCAGCCCGAGCACCCGCCGTGCATAGAAGGCGTAGGGGTCGGCCTTGAGCCGGTCGATCTCGGTGACCGAAATCGCCTTGGGGCGGCGCGCCGGATCGGGCAGCGGCGCCGGCCGGTCGGCGGGGACGTGCTCGCGCGGATCGTCGAGCGCATGCGCCCAGCGTTCGAGATCGTGCGCGCGAACGAACCGCTCGCCCGCCATCGCCTGGAGGCGCAGCCAAAGGCGGGACGCCAGCGCCGGCGAGGCGGCATCGCGCCGCGCGCGCGTCACGATCGCCTGCGGCGCGCCGAGCGCCTGGCCGAATTCATGCGCCGCGACGCCGACCGCGCGCTCAAGCCCCGGCAGCCCCAATGTCGCACGGATACGCGGCGCCAGCCACGGGTCGGGCGCCGGCCGCCCCGGCCATACGCCCTCGTTGAGCCCGCCGAGCACCATCAGGTCGGCGGTCTGCAACCGCGCCTCGATCAGGCCGTAGATGGCGATGCGCGGGTGGCCGACGCCCGACCCCGGCCGTACCGCAACCTCGTCGAGCAGCCCGCGCAGCAGCGGCGCCAGTCCATCGGGCGCGATCCGCGGCGGCCCGGCGGGCGCATCGGCTTCGAGCGCGTCGAGGAACTCCGCGGCAGCACGCCCCGCCGGCCCCGACCACAGGTCGTCTCCGCACAGCGCCTGCGCCGTCTCGCGCAGCACCGCGAGCAAGGCGGGCAGCGGCTGCATACCCTGTTCGAAGACCAATTCGATCGGCTTGAGCAACCCGACCGGCTCAGCGAACCACGCCGCGGCGCGATCACGTTTGTTGGTCAGCAGATGGCCCATGATCCCGTCGAGCCCCGCCGCCGGCCGCGGGCCGCGCAGGCCACGGTCGAGCCCGCGCACACCGTCGAGCCACGCGCCGCGGATGGCGCGGTCGCCCGGCACGTTGCGCACCAGCGGATGTTTGAGCAGCGCGAGCAACGCCATCGGCGCGAAGCGCTGCGCCGCCGCCTCGGCGAGCGCGAGCAGCAGCGTCCCCGGCGGCAGGATCGAAAGCGGCCGCCCGGCCGAATCGTTGGCCTCGATCCCCCAGCGGCGCAGATGCACCGCCACCCGCCGCGCCAGCGCCCGATCGGGCGTGACCAACGCCGCGGTCCGCCCCTCTTCTTCCAGTGCGCCGCGCAGCGCGAGCGCGATCGTCTGCGCCTCTTCCGCCGGTGTCGCCAGTTCGGCAGCGGCGACGCCGGTCAGCCGCCGGTCCTCCGCCTTCAGCTCGGTCCATTTGCCGGTGAAGGCGGCGGGCGCGAGTGCGTTGGCGATCGCCCGCCCGCGCACCGCGCCGGCATCCGGCCCCGCGGTGCCGGGCCAATTGGCCACCTCGCCGCGGCCGACGCTCATCCGCTCCAGCATCAGCTTGAGGTGATATTGCGGATGCGTCTCGAGCGAGCGGCGGATGTGGCCGGTGACGGGATCGGGCCGGTGCGGCCCGAGCGCATCCCATTCCTCCTGCGGCATCGCCAGGTCGAGCCCGGCGAACACCGTCATGCCCTGTGGCGCCTCGGCGACGCAGCGCAGCAGCCGCGCCACCGCCGGTGCCGGATCGGTGACGCCGGCGGCGCAGACGATCCCCTGCGGCGGTTGCTGGCGCCACCGCTCGGCGACCCGGTCGAGCAGCATCCGCCGCCGCGTCGCCGCGTCGATCAGCCCGAGCCGCGCCAGTTCCGCGGGCCAGCGTTCGAGCACGATCGTGAAGGTCGACAGTGCGCGCTGCCAATGTTCGGTCAGTTCGGGGGCGAGGTCGATATCGCGCAGCGCCGTCGGCGGGACCTCCTCGACCAGCAACTGGTCGAGCGTATGGCAGAGTTCGCCCGCCAGCCGCACCGCCTCCGTCGCGTCGATCGCCGCACCGGCGCGCGCGCGCTCCTCGAAGACGAGCCGGGCGAGGATCATCCGCCGCTGCATCGGCGCGACCGCGGGCGGCGGCGGCGCGCCCTCGTCCGCCGGATCGAGCGCCGCGCCGACCGCCTCGCCGAGATCAGGGCTGCCAAGCGTCACCAGCCGCGGCAGCAGCAGGCCGCCGCCGCTCGCGCGGACGAAGGCGCTCGTCACCGCGCGCACCGCACGATTGTTGGGCAGCAGCACCAGCCCGCGGGCCAATGTCATCGCATCGCCCCCCGCCCGCCGCAGCAACCCGGCGACGAGCGTGTCGGCGAACGCCTTGTGCGAGGGGATCGAATAGAGGTGCGGCCTGCGCGCCTCAGCCATTGGCGATCAGCGCTTCGGTCTTCGGAATCGCCGCGGGCGTGCCGACGTCGAACCACAGCCCCTGATGGACCTGCGCATAGGCGCGGCCCGCCTCGATCGCGCGGTTCCAGAACAGGTTGGTGGAGAACGGCCCCTCCGGCCAGTCGCGCAACAGGCGCGGATGGAGGATCTGGATGCCGGTATAGACGAAGGGCGCGACCGTCGCCGCCTTGCGTCGCGCGATGATCCGGCCATCCGCGCCGATGCGGAAATCGCCCTGCCCCCGATGGTTGTTGGCGCGCGCATAGGGCACCACCAGCAGCAAGACGTCCATCGTCGCATCGTCCCAGCGCGACGCGAGCAATTTCAACGTGTCGACCGGTCCGTCGAACCACAGATTGTCGCTGTTGATCACCAGCACCGGATCGTCGCCGAGCAGGCCGCGCGCCTGCACCAGCCCGCCGCCGGTCTCCATCAATTGCGCGCGCTCGTCGCTGATCGCCACCGCGATGCCGTCGTCGCGGTTGGTGACATGCGCCTCTAGCGTATCGGCGAGATAATGGACGTTGACCACCGCGCGCTGCACCCCGGCGGCGGCGAGCCGGTCGAAGACGTGATCGATCAGCGGCTTGCCTGCGACCTCGACCAACGGCTTGGGCCGCGTCGCGGTCAGCGGCCGCATCCGTTTGCCGAGGCCCGCGGCCATCACCATCGCGGTCGCCGGCACGACGCCGCCGGGATCGGGACGCAGGATGCGCTGCCGCGTCATGCGCTCAACGCCGCCGGATCACCGCGCAAGGCAGGCGGCACGTTGGCATCGAACCAGCGCGCCACCGGTGCCAGCGCCGGTTGCGCCAGATCGCGCTCCAGATAGCGCCAGACGCGCGGGCACAAGGTCGGATAGCGCGGCTTGCCGTCGCGCTTCCACAGCCGGGTGAAGATGCCGATGATCTTGGCGTTCCGCTGCGCGCCGAGCACGTGATAGGCGGCGAGGAAATCGTCGCCCGCCCCCGTCGCGGTCCGGTAGCGCGCCAGCATCGCCGCCTCCAGCGTCGGATCGACGTCGCGCCGCGCGTCCTGCAGCAACGACACGAGATCATAGGCGGGATGCCCGGCGAGCGCGTCCTGGAAGTCGAGCAGCCCGAGCCGCCGCTCCGCGCCGACCAGCATCAGATTCTCGGCATGATAGTCGCGCAGCACGGTGACCGGCGACTCGGTCAGCGCGTGGTCGAACACCGCGTCCCAGGCGGCGCGATAGCCCGGCTCGTCGACGGTGAGCCCGACCGCGGGGCAATACCAGTCGACGAACAGCCCCGCCTCGCGATGCAGCACCGCGCGATCATATGGCGGCAGGTCGCCGGCGGGATGCGCGCGCAGCGCCACCAGCAGGTCGATCGCCGCGGCATAATGCGGCAACGCCGCCGCCTCGCCGGCATCGGCGGTCTCGCGCAGCCGCACGTCGCCGAAATCCTCGAGCAGGACGAGGCCCTGCGAAAGGTCGGCGGCGTGGATCGCGGGCGCGGCGAAGCCGTGGTCGGTCAGCCATTGCGCGATGCGGATGAACGGCCGCGGGTCCTCGTGCGGCGGCGGCGCGTCCATCAGGATCGCGCTGCGCCCGGCGCTGGCGACGCGGAAATAGCGGCGGAACGAGGCGTCGCCGGCGACGGGGGAGATGTCCCCCGACCAGCCATGCGTAGCGAGGAACGCCGGCGCGCCGGCGGGCGGGGTCATATCGGCCATCGCGGCTTCCATGACGCCGGGACGTCGGCTGTCAAGATTCGTCCGCCGTCCGGCCCCGGCTGCAAGGTGAGCGCCAGCGCCTGCGGCCAATAGCCCGGCGCCCGCTCGGGCCATTCGACCAGCAGCAGCGTATCGGTCAGCGCCTCCGCGAGACCGAGTTCCTCCAGTTCCTCCGCATCCTCGATCCGGTAGAGATCGACGTGCAGCACCGGCAGACGGACCTCGGGCGGCTCATAGGGCTGGACGATCGCGAAGCTGGGGCTCGGCGCCTCGCCGGCGAGGCCGAGCGCGGCGAGCAGGCCGCGCGCGACGCTCGTCTTGCCCATGCCGAGATCGCCTTGCAGCGTGATGACGTCCCCGGGCCGGACGCGCGCGGCGAGCGAGGCGCCGAACGCCTCGGTGGCGACGGGATCGGCAAGCCGGATGCCGGTCATGCCGACCTCCGGAATGCACCGCGGCGGGTCGCATGCCACTCCACCGTGCTCCTGCGAACGCAGGAGCCCAGGAGTCCCGCGACCCGCCGTCCGTCGCTCTGCTTGGCCCTGGGTTCCTGCGTCCGCAGGAACACGGTAGCCGCAAACGACGCATCGAACGCTTCCATCGCGGCCGGATCGGCAAACCGTTTACCAGTCGTGCTCACGCCCAGCCCCCTCATCGCCGCGGCAACTCCACCGTCACCAGCGTGCCCTCGCCGGGCTGCGAGACCAGCTCGATCCGCCCGCCATGCGCCTCGACGAACTGGCGCGCGAGCGGCAGCCCCAGCCCCAGCGCACGTTCGCCGGTCGGTTGCATGCCGGGCTCGCCGAACCGGTCGAACGCACGCGCGATACTCTCCGCATCCATGCCGAAGCCGTTGTCCGAGACGACGATCCGCGCGCCCGTCGCGCTGCCGTCGGCGTGCAGCAGGATGCGCCCTCCCTCCGGCGTCGAGGCGACCGCATGGCGCAACAGATGCTCGACCACTTCCTTCAACCGCTTGGGATCGCCGCGCACCCGGCCGGTCGAGCGCGCCAGCTCCACCGCGAAGTCGAGCTTGCGCCGCTTCGCCGCCGGCCGGATCGTCTCCGCCGCGGCACGCGCGGTGGCGGCGAGATCGACGTCGACCCGCTCGATCTCGGCATCGTCGCCGCCCTGCGTCAGATCGAGCACGTCGTCGATCAGCAGCCCGAGCCGCTCGACCGATTGCAGGATCGCCTCGACATAGCCGTCCGCGTCCGCGGTCAGCTTGCCGGCGAAGCCCGCGTGCAGCATCTCGGCGAAGCCGCTGATCGAGGTCAGCGGGGTGCGCAATTCGTAGCTCATGTTGGCGACGAATTGCGTCTTGACCCGATCCGCCGCCTCCAGCGCATTGGCGCGGTCGCGCAACGCCTGCTCGGCGCGCCGGCTGTCGGTGATGTCGAGCATCGTCAGCAACGCATTGCCGTCGGGCAGCGGTACCGCGGCGAAGGCGAAATGCCGTCCGTCGGCGAAGGCGACGCGACCGCCGCGCTGCTGGCGTTCGGTGGTGGCGGAGCGGACCAGCTCGGGGATCAGCGCGGCGCGATTGGGCGTCGCGAGCTTCGACGCCGCCGCCGCGGCGAAGGCATCGACGCGCGGATGGCCGGCGAGGAATTCCTCCTCGAACCCCCAGACCGCGCGCAAGCGGTTGTTCCAAAGCTGCAACTTGCCGTCGGCGGCGAACACCGCCAGCGCCTCGAACAGATTGTCGAAGGTGGCGGTGCGCACGCGCAGCAGCGTGTCGCGCGCGCTGGCGAGCTGCACCTCCTCGGTACGGTCCTCGAAGATCGTCAGCAGGCCGCCGTCGGGCAGCGGCTGCGCGACGACGCGCAGATGGGTGCCGCCGGGCAGATGCCAATTCTCCTCGCTAGCCGTCTCGCCGGGGACGAACCAGCCGCGCCGTTCCGCCTTCCAGCTCGGGAAGTCGCGCACCTCGGGCACGCGGCTCGCCTCGCGCATCCGTTCGAGCACGCGGTCGAATTCGGGCCGATCGGCGAGCCATTCGGCACGCATCGCGAACATCCGCCGGAACGGCTGGTTGCAGAAGACGAGGCCGCGGTCGGGGCCGAATTGCGCGACACCGGCCGACAGGCGGTCGAGCAGCGCGCGTTGCGCGTCGGCGAAGCGCTTGGCGCCCGCGCGCGACTGTTCGAGATCCTCGATGTCGACCGCGAAGCTCGCCACCCCGCCGGTCGGCAACGGCACGTCGTGCACTTCGAGCGAGCGGCGCTCGCCGCCGATGGTCGCGGGCAGGACCTCGCGTTGCGGCGCTCCCGACGCCCGCGCGGCATGGGCGCCAGCGCGTGGACCGCCGCGCCCCGATCCCTCGACCAGCTCGAGCTGGCGACCGATGACGTCGGCGGCGTCGACGCCATCGACCGCGCGGACATAGGCGCTGTTGACCATCGCCAACCGCATGTCGCCGCTGCGATACCACATCGGCAACGGCGCCGCCTCGATCAGCCCGGTCAGCGCCTCGAAGGCGATCGACAATTGCTCGACCTGATCGCGCAGATGCGTGATCTCCGCCTCGCTGTCGGTGGCGTCGAGCGTCCAGATGACCACCGCCCCCGTCGCGCCGAGCTCGCCCGGCGCACGGCTGCCGCGGATCGTGATCGCCCGGCCCGAGCCGATCGGATGCAGCGCCCGGACAAAGCCGCGTCCCGCGCGCTGCGCCGCCTGCACGTCGGTGGCGAGCGCCTCGGCCTCCTCGGCGGGCAACCCCGCCCCCTCCGCGGCAAGATCGCCGAGGAAGCGCGGCGCGACGGACAGTCCCAGCCATTCGACCAGTCGCGGCGGCATCTCGATTCGGCCATCGGCGCGCACCAGCATCGCCATCGCCGGCGAAACGCTCCGCAACACCTCGGCCTCGCGGCTGCGCGCGATCACCGCGGCGGCCTCGCCGCGCAGCCGCCAGCCGACGAACAGCGCGAAGCCGCCGGCGGCGACCAGCGCCGCCAGCACCGCGCCACACAGGACTGCCGCCATCACCGAAAGCTGGATCAACGCTTACCCCTCGTCACGCCCGACACGGCGTGCACGGCCCGAGTGTAGAACGCAACCTACGGCAGCAGCAATGAGAGTTGGTGGCAGCGTCTCCGCCGGGGCGCGTGCAAAGAAAAAGGGCGGCGCCTTTCGGCACCGCCCTTTCCCACCACGATCGCGAGCGATCAGTAGCGATAATGATCCGGCTTGAACGGCCCTTCGACCGGCACGCCGATGTAGCTCGCCTGCTTCTCGCTGAGCTTCGACAGCTTGACGCCGAGCTTCTCGAGGTGGAGCGCGGCCACCTTCTCGTCGAGATGCTTGGGCAGGACGTACACTTCGTTCTTGTACTTCTCGCCCGCGGTCCACAGCTCGATCTGCGCGAGCGTCTGGTTGGTGAAGCTCGCGCTCATCACAAACGACGGGTGGCCGGTCGCGCAGCCGAGATTGACCAGACGACCCTTGGCGAGGACGATGATCTGCTTGCCGTCGGGGAATTCGACCAGGTCGGTGCCCGGCTTCACTTCGCTCCACTTGTAGTTCGACAGCGCGGCGATCTGGATCTCGCTGTCGAAGTGGCCGATGTTGCAGACGATCGACATCGGCTTCATCGCCTTCATGTGATCGGCGGTGATGACGTCGGCGTTGCCGGTCGCGGTGACGAAGATGTCGGCGCGCTTCACCGCCTCGTCCATCGTCACGACCTCGAAGCCCTCCATCGCCGCCTGCAGCGCGCAGATCGGATCGATCTCGGTGACCATCACGCGGGCGCCGCCGTTGCGCAGCGACTGCGCCGAGCCCTTTCCGACGTCACCGAAACCGGCGACGGCGGCGACCTTGCCGGCGAGCATCACGTCGGTGGCGCGACGGATCGCGTCGACCAGCGATTCCTTGCAGCCGTAGAGGTTGTCGAACTTCGACTTGGTGACGCTGTCGTTGACGTTGATCGCCGGGAACGGCAGCTCGCCCTTCTTGGCGATCTCGTACAGGCGGTGGACACCGGTCGTCGTCTCTTCGGACACGCCCTTCAGGTTCTTGACCGTCTCGGTCAGATAGCCCGGCTTCTTGGCGATGAACGCCTTGAGCGCGCGCTGGAACTCGACCTCTTCTTCATTCTCGGGCTCGCCGAGCGTCGCGCCGGCCTCGAGCTTCGCACCCCAGAGCGCGAACATCGTGGCGTCGCCGCCGTCGTCGAGGATGATGTTGGCGGTCTGGCCCTCGACGTCACGATCCCACGAGAAGATGTCGCCGACATAATCCCAATATTCGGCCAGGCTCTCGCCCTTCACCGCGAACACCGGCACGCCGGTCGCGGCGATCGCGGCGGCGGCATGGTCCTGCGTCGAGAAGATGTTGCAGGTCGCCCAGCGCACGTCGGCGCCGAGCGCGGTCAGCGTCTCGATCAGCACCGCGGTCTGGATCGTCATGTGCAGCGAACCGGTGATGCGCGCGCCCTTGAGCGGCTGGCTCGCGCCGAACTCGTCGCGCAGCGCCATCAGGCCGGGCATCTCGGTCTCGGCGATGCGGATTTCGGCGCGGCCGAAATCGGCGAGGCCGATGTCCTTGATGACGTAATCGTTCTGTTCGACCGCGAGCGCAGTAGCCACGTGTCATGCTCCTGAAGAAGATGGATGCCGGCCCCTTAGCCGCTCCGGCCGCGCGGATCAAATATAAAGATATCTTTATATGTCGTCGGCCGCGGCGCGGTCAGGCGGTGCCGGCGTCGGGGACGAGCAGTCGCGCGTCGATCCCCGCCTTGCCGAAGGCCGCGGTCCAACGCCGTCCGGCAGGGGTGTCAAACAGCAGATCCTCGTCGCCGGCGACATGGAACCAGCCCGGCCGGGTCAGCTCGCCTTCGAGCTGCCCGTCGCCCCAGCCGGCATAGCCGAGCGCGACGAGATAGCGCGTCGGACCGCTGCCCTCGGCGATCGCGCGCAGCACGTCGACGGTGCTCGACAGCGACCAGCGGCCGGCGACGTCGATCGTATCCTGTCCGCTCCAGTCGCTCGAATGGACGACGAAGCCGCGCCGCGGATCGACCGGGCCGCCGAAATGCACCGGCGCGTCGGGCGCGACGCCGTGCGGGATCTCGAACTGGTCGAGCAGATCGTGCAGGCTCAGCCCCTCGATCGTCGCGCCGACGCCGATGCCGATCGCGCCATCGGCGTCGTGCGCGCACATCGCGATCACCGCATGGTCGAAGCTGGGGTCGCGCATACCCGGCATCGCGAGAAGGAACTGGCCGGCAAGGAAGGGTCGATAGTGCATCGCGGCGAACATAAGCTGCGCCACGGCTTCTGCCATGCTTGAAATCAACGCCGTCATGCCCGACCTCCCGCGGCGTGGCGCCGTCCGGCGACCACCCGCATTCCAGCATCGGAGACCCAAGATGACGATCACCGTCGGCGACAAGATACCGGCCGCCACCCTGACCAAGGTCACCTCCGATGGCCCGGATCAGATCACGACCAACGCGTTGTTCGACGGCCGCACCGTCGCGCTGTTCGCCGTGCCCGGCGCCTTCACCCCGACCTGCTCGGCCAAGCACCTGCCCGGCTTCGTCGACAAGCGCGAGGAACTGGCCGCCAAGGGCATCGACGAGATCGCCTGCATCTCGGTCAACGACCCCTTCGTGATGGGCGCCTGGGCGAAGTCTGCGAATGCGGAGGGCATCACGATGCTCGCCGACGGCAACGCCGATTTCGCCGAGGCGATCGGCCTGACGATGGACGGCAGCAAGTTCGCGATGGGCAAGCGCAGCCAGCGCTACACGATGCTGGTCGAGGACGGCGTCGTGAAGCAGCTCCACGTCGAGGCCCCCGGCGAGTTCAAGGTCAGCAGCGCGGAATATCTGCTCGGCGAGCTTTGACCCCATCGCCCTCCCCCACAAAAAGGGGGGCAGCGAGGGTGTCGCAACCGCCCTGATATCTCCGTCATGCCGGACTTGATCCGGCATCCCGCTCACCGGCACCGCCCGAAGAAGCGGGACCCCGGATCAAGTCCGGGGTGACGGATCGGGTTTGGAATGCGTCCGAAACACTCGGACGCTCATAGGCGACTGCCCGCCCGCAAGGGGGAGGGCCTGCGGACATGCCATTGTCTTGCCAGCGTCACCACCGCCGCGTAACCATCCGGGATGACACTCGCATCCCGGATCGTCGCCGACCTCGACACCCTCTACCGCGCCTCCGTCGAGCGGTTGCAGACCGCACTCAACGCCTATCTGACCGACGGTACGCCGCCCTCGCCCGAAAGCCGGGTCGACGGGTCGTTCGCCTATCCCGTCATCCATTTGCGCTACGCCAGCGTCGGCGACCGCCCGGCGCCGCTGCGCTCGTTCGGCCGGCTCGTCTCGCCCGGCGACTATACGATCAGCGTCACCAAGCCGGCGCTGTTCGCCGACTATCTCACCGAACAGCTGACGCTGCTGCTCGAGGATTATGACGTCGAGGTCGAGGCGGTGCCGGGCCGGCAGGAAATCCCCTTCCCCTATGTCCTCGATCCGGGTCATGCGCTGAGCCTCGACACCGTCTCGGCGACCGAATTGTCGCGTCACTTCCCCGCCACCGAGCTCGCGCATATCGGCGACGAGATCGCCGACGGCCTGTGGATCTCGGACGGCGGCACGCGCCCGCTCGCGCTGTTCGACGCCTTGCGCACCGACTTCAGCCTCGCGCGGCTGCGCCATTATATGGGGACGCCGTCGGAACATACGCAGCGCTTCGTGCTGTTCACCAACTATCACCGCTACGTCGACGAATTCGTCCGCTGGGGCGCGTCGCAGCTCGGGCCGGAAAGCCGCTTCACCGCGCTGTCCGGCGCCGGCAATATCGTCATCGATCATCCCGGCGACGTAGACAAACTGGTCAATGACAGCGCGTGGCGGCGGCACCAGATGCCCGCCTATCACCTCATGGCCGACGATCGCACCGGCATCACGCTCGTCAACATCGGCGTCGGCCCGTCCAACGCCAAGACGATCTGCGACCATCTCGCGGTGATGCGCCCCGAGGCGTGGCTGATGATCGGCCATTGCGGCGGCCTGCGCCCGTCCCAGCGGATCGGCGATTATGTCCTCGCCCACGCCTATCTGCGCGACGATCACGTTCTCGACGACGTGCTGCCGCCCGAGATCCCCGTGCCGGCGATCGCCGAGGTGCAGCAGGCGCTCGCGCGCGCGTCGGAGATCGTCAGCGGCCAGTCGGGCGAGGAGCTCAAGCGCCGGCTGCGCACCGGTACGATCGTCACCACCGACGATCGCAACTGGGAGCTGCGCTATTCCGCCTCGGCGCTGCGCTTCTCGCTGTCGCGCGCGGTCGGCATCGACATGGAATCGGCGACGATCGCGGCGCAGGGCTATCGCTTCCGCGTGCCCTACGGCACGTTGCTCTGCGTCTCGGACAAGCCATTGCACGGCGAACTCAAGCTGCCCGGTCAGGCCAACCGCTTCTACGAGCGCGCGATCAGCGAGCATATGCGGATCGGCATCGAGACCTGCGAGCAATTGCGGCTGGAGGGCGCCAAGCTGCACAGCCGCAAGCTGCGCGCCTTCGACGAGCCGCCGTTCCGCTGAGTCGAGCAGGGTCGTCACCGGACTCGGAAACCAACCCGGGCTAATGCGTTACGCTTGCGAACCAATCAGGGAGTTGCTGCCGTGGCCGATGAAACCGACGACACGCCGAAGTCCGACACGCCCGCGGTGACGCCGCGCCGCCGTGCGCCGCGCAAGACGACCACGACGCGCGCGGCCGCGACCAAGGCTCCGGCAAAGCCGCGCGGGCCGCGTGCCAAGCCCGCCGAACCCTCGACGGTCGAGAAGGTCGAGACTGCGGTGAGCGACGCCGCCGCCAAGACGACGCGCCGCGCCAAGGCCGCGGTGACCAAGGCCGAAGGCGCGGTCTCCGCCGCCGCCAAGACGGTGAAGCCCCGTTCGACCAAGCGCGCCACGCCGCGCGCCGCGACGAAAAAGCCCGCAGCCAAGAAGCGCGACTCCGACGGCACCAGCAAATGGGGTATCGCCGCGATCGGTGCAGGCGTCGCGACGGTCGGCGCGGTGGCGGCGGCGGCGCTGCTGTCGCTGCGCGGCAGCACGCCCAAGGACGGCAAGAAGGCGCACGGCCCGACGGGCGAAGACGCCTCCAAGTCGTTCGAAGCCGGCATCGCCGACGAGAATACGATCCCGGACAAGACTTGATCCGATTCCTCCCCTTTGTGGGGGAGGCCTATCGCGAACGAGGGTCCGAGTATGCGGGTGGCCAACCCCGCTCCGTCACCCCGGCCTTGCGCCGGGGTCCCGCTTCTTCGGACGGCGAGAAGAAGCGGGATGCCGGATCAAGTCCGGCATGACGGGATGTAGGCGCCGTCGCGACATTCCGATCGATCCGATGCGATAGCCCCGCCCTCGCGGGGAGGACAATGCTCGCCCCTCACCAGCCCGACGGCTTGCCCCTGTTCTGCTGGTCGAGCCACGTCTTGAGCGGCGCGAAATAGTCGACCAGCGCCTTGCCCGACATCTGGCGCGATCCGGTCATCACCTGCAGCGCATCGGGCCAGGGCTTGGACTGGCCCATCGCCAGCATCGCGTTGAGCTTCGTCCCCACCGCCTTGTTGTCGTAGAACGAACAGCGGTGCAGCGGTCCCTTCCAGCCGGCCTGATCGCACGCCGCCTTGTAGAACTGGAACTGGAGCACCCGCGCGAGGAAGTAGCGCGTATAGGGCACCGTCGCCGGGATATGATATTTGGCGCCGGCATCGAACTTGGTCTCGTCGCGCGCCACCGGCGGCGTGATCCCCTGATAGCGCAGGCGCAGCGCGTCCCAGCCCTTCTGGTAATCGCCGCTGCCGATCCTGCCCGAGAAGACGTCCCAGCGCCATTTGTCGACCAGCAGGCCGAACGGCAGGAACGCCACCTTGTCCATCGCCTGACGCAGCAGCAGGCCGATGTCCTTGTCCGCGCTCGGCACCTGCGCCGGCGCGAGCAGGCCGATCTTGACGAGGTAATCGGGCGTGATCGACAGCGCGACGGTATCGCCGATCGCCTCGTGGAAGCCGTCGTTGGCGCCGTTCTTATAGAGATAGGGCTGCGCCTTGTACGCGCGCTGATAGTAATTGTGGCCGAGTTCGTGGTGGATGGTGACGAAATCGTCGCCGTTTACCTTGGTGCACATCTTGATGCGGATATCGTCGGCATTGTCGATGTCCCAGGCGGAGGCGTGGCAGATCACCTCGCGGTCAGCCGGCTTGACGATCTGCGACCGCTCCCAGAAGGTCTTGGGCAGCGGCGCGAAGCCAAGCGACGAATAGAAGGCCTCGCCCTGTTTCACCATCCGCACGGGATCATAGCCCTTGGCCGTGAGCAGCTCGCCGGTGTCGTAGCCGACGTCGCCCGCCCCCTTCGGCGCGACGATGTCGTAGATATTGCCCCATTCCTGCGCCCACATATTGCCGAGCAAGTCGCTGCGGATCGGCCCCGTCTTCGGCTGCACCGCATCGCCGTATTTCGCGTTGAGCTTCCAGCGGACATAGGTGTGCAGCGACAAATAGAGCGGCTCGACCTCCTTCCAGATCTGGTCGGTCAGCGTCTCGAACTGCGCGGGCGTCATGTCATAGCCCGAGCGCCACATCGCGCCGACGTCGCCGAAGCCCAGTTCCTTGGCACCGGCATTGGAGATCGCGGTCATCCGCGTATAGTCCTTGCGCATCGGCGCGCCGACATTGTCGTTCCAGCTGACCCACATTTCCTTGAGCTTGGCGGGATCGCGCGACGTGCCCATCGCCGCCTCGATATCGGAGCCGTTGATCGGCTTGCCGTCGAGCGTGCCCTTGCCCTTGCCGTAGCTCGACGACATCCGCGTGGTCAGCGTCGCCAGTTCGGTGGCGGCGCCCGGCGTGGTCGGCGCGGGCAGGCCGACGCCGTTCTTGAGCAGGTCGAGCTTGCGACGCGTGTCGAACGACACGCCGGACACGCCGTTGAACCGCGCCGCGCCCTTCGCCCATTGCACCGCCTTCTCGGTCAGTTCGGCACCGGATTTGGCAGCGAGCGCGTCGGTGTCGTCGGTGATATAGGTGGCGTTGACCCAGGCGGTCTGCTGCGCCGGCACCGAGAGGTCGGCGGCCTCCTTTTCGACCGCGGCGACATAGGCGTCGGCCTCCGCCGCGGTCGGCTTGGCGCCGGTGTTGGCGCCGGTCTGGGCGGCGACGGGCATGACGAACAGGGCCGCGGCGAGCGCGGCGGTGGAAACGAGACGCATGGATGAAACCCCCTGACGATCCTGTGATTGTCGTCAGGATGGCCGCGTCATCGTCCGCGGGTCAAGCCATCGCTCAGCCGGCGAGATAGTCGGCGATCGCCTGCCCCAGTTCGGGCTTGGCGACCGCGCTCATATGGCCGCCGGGGATCTCGCGAAAGACCGCCTGCGGAATCGCATCGGCCAGTGCCGCACCCGAACCGTTGTCGTCGTCCTCCGCGCCGGTGATGACCGCGACCGGCACGGCGATCGCCTCGACCGCGTCCAGCGGCGTATCGACGAACGTCTCGAGCACGTTGAGCAGCGCGACCGGATCGCCCTTGGTCGTCTTGAGGAAGGCCTCGGTCATCCATTCGTTGCTGGCGCGCTCGAAACTGCCGAGGTTGGTCAGCACCTTGCGAAAATAGTCGCCGCGACCCGAGGTGGTGAGGATGCCGGTGAGCCCCATGCCGGCCATCACCGCCCGCCGCGGCGTCGCGCCATTGACCAGCATCCGCATCGTCGTCCGCCCGCCGAGCGAATAGCCGCCGAGATCATAATCGGTGAGGCCGAGATGCGCGATCAGTGCCATGCCGTCGCGCATCAGCGCGTCCGGCGGATAGGCGGCGACGTCATGCGGCCGGTCGCTCAGGCCGTGGCCGCGCAGATCGGGCATGATGACCCGGAAGCCGCGCGCGGCGAGCTTGGCGGCATGGCCGTATTTCAGCCAATTGACCTCGGCGGTCGAGAAATAGCCGTGGATCAGCACGGCGGGCCGCCCCTCGCCCAGCTCGCGCCAGGCGATGCGGGTGCCGTCGAAACTTTCAAAATACTGCGGGTCGGTCGGCGAGTCGGCCACGATCTAGGGTCCTGCTGCTGCGGATACGGAATGGCGATACCCGTTGGGTTGCGGGCGGCGCGATGTCCAGCCTCGATCGCCGCCGGTGCGGTCGAAGGGGACCGGGATCTGCCGGACGAGATCGTCGAAAATCGATCTTTCCAAAGGGGTGAAACAGGCATACTCTGCCTTCAAAGCTTGTAGGAGAGCGATGATGGACAATGGTCTGCAAACCCACGGCATGACGCCGGCGGGCGACGAGAGCCTGGTGATCCTCCAGAGCCTGTTGTGCCTGTTGCGCGAGAAGAACGTGCTCAGCCGCGCCGATATCGAGGAACTGACCGACCGCGTCGCGATGCGGGCCGCACAGGCGGAGCGCGATCCCCTGCCCTGCTGTTCCGAAGCGACGCAGGGCGCGGCGCGCGAGATGGCGCGGATCGGTGATTACGTCGGCCATCGCTATGGCGGCAAGCACCGCCGGATCTGACCGTCTTCCGTTCACCGCCCGAGACTGTATAGCGCACGATACCGCCCCCGAGAGCGGTATCGCCGGGAGAGGCGCCTGACCCATCACGCATGAGGTCCGATGCAGTCCCGCGACATTGCCTTCTCCCACGGCCGCCCGCACAGCGTTGCCGAGGACGCCTATGCCCTGCTGATCGGGTGTATCCTGATCGTCGTCGGGCTGATCTTCCTGAAGGCCGCCGGTCTCGTCACCGGCGGTGTCGCCGGCATCGCGCTGCTGATCTCCTACAAGGTGCCGTTGCCCGCGGGCGTGCTGTTCACGCTCATCAACATCCCGTTCTTCGCCTTCGCGCACAAGGTGATGGGCGCGCGCTTCGCGGTGAAGTCGGTGCTGGTCAATCTCGGCATCGCCAGCCTGTCCGCCCTCGCGCGCGCGTCGATCCACGTCGTCGATATCCATCCCGCCTTCGCCTCGGTCGTCGGCGGCACGGTGATCGGTATGGGGATATTGTCGCTCGCCCGGCATCAGGCCGGTGTCGGCGGCACCGGGGTCCTTACCTTATGGCTGCAACGCACCCGCGGCTGGAACGCCGGCCGCTCGCAGATCGCGATCGACGTGGTGATCCTCGCCGTCTCCGCGCCGGTCATCACCGGCACGCAGCTCGCCTGGTCGGCGCTCAGCGCCGCCGCGATGAGCCTCATCCTGATCGCCTGGCACCGACCGGGGCGCTATATCGGGCATTGATTCTCAGTCGGTATCGAACGGTAGCAGGTCGATCGGGTAATGGTCGGCAGCCTTGAGGTGGAACTTGCGATCCGCCGTGATCAACCGGCATTCGAGTTTCGTCGCAAGCGCCAGATACACGCAATCATACACCGGATGGCGAAGGTGGAAGGCGATCTTCAACGCCTGCTGGATCAAGGTCCCGGTCGGATAGAGGCGATCGAAATAACGCGGCAGATCCTCCAGATTGCGCTCGGCATGGATCATCAGCAAGCGACTGCCCCGGACCATCGCCCAATAGGCATTGGCCACCTCCGTAAGGATCAGGTCAGGCGCCACCAGTCGCGGCTCGGAACGGATCAGATCCGATGCCGCCGCCGATCCCAATTCCTCCACAGAGAATTTGACCGCCACGCTGGCGTCAACGACCGTCGTCATCCGCCCAGCCATCGTCCGTGTCGCGACCGCCCGAAGTGTCGCGATACCAGCGGATGATCAACGTGCTGTCGTCCGACAGGCAATCTGTCGATGCCATGGCACGTTGCTGCGCTGACAGCGCCAGTTTCTCGGCGACGGTGAGCGCCCTCAAGTCCCGGCGCAACGCGGAGACTTCCTGCTCTACCGTATGGCCGAACGCAGCAGCGCGCTCGGCGATAACGTCGGCGGCAATGGCGTCGATCCGGGTGGCGAAACCGTCGTGCATGCCCGTTCTATATCACGAACGGGCATGCACGGAAAAGCCGCCCCTCAACCGTCCTTCTTGAGATGCCGCCGGCCGAGCAGTTCCGCGATCTGCACCGCGTTCAGCGCCGCGCCCTTGCGCAGATTGTCGCTGACGCACCACAGGTTGAGGCCGTTCTCGATCGTCGGGTCCTCGCGGACGCGGCTGACATAGGTGGCGTCGTCGCCCGCCGCCTCGATCGGGGTGATATAGCCGCCGTCCTCATGCTTATCGATCAGCATGACGCCGGGCGCTTCGCGCAGGATGCGCTTGGCGTCGTCGGCGGACAGCTCGTTCTCGAACGCGATGTTGATCGATTCCGAATGGCCGACGAACACCGGCACGCGCACGCAGGTCGCGGTGACCTTGATCTTGGGATCGAGGATCTTCTTGGTCTCGACCACCATCTTCCACTCTTCCTTGGTCGAACCATCGTCGAGGAAGCTGTCGATATGCGGGATGACGTTGAAGGCGATCTGCTTGGTGAACTTCTTCGCCTCGGCGCTGTCGCCGACGAAGATGTTGCGGCTCTGCTCGAACAGCTCGTCCATGCCGACCTTGCCCGCGCCCGACACCGATTGATAGGTCGAGACGACGACGCGGGTGATCGTCGCCGCATCGTGCAGCGGCTTCAGCGCCACCACCATCTGCGCGGTCGAGCAGTTCGGATTCGCGATGATGTTCTTCACCTTATAGCCGTCGATCGCCGCGGCATTCACCTCGGGCACGATCAGCGGCACGTCGGGGTCCATGCGGTAGAGCGACGAATTGTCGATCACCGTACAGCCGGCGGCGGCGAATTTCGGTGCGTAGACCTTGGTCGCGTCGCTGCCGATCGCGAACAGCGCCATGTCCCAGCCGGCTGGATCGAAATGCTCGATGTTCTGCACCTTGAGCATCTTGCCGGTATCGCCATACTCGATCTGCTCGCCCTGGCTGCGGCTCGACGCCAGCACGGCGATCTCGTCGAGGGGGAATTCGCGCTCGGCGAGGATGTTGACCATCTCGCGCCCGACATTGCCCGTCGCGCCCGCGACCACCACCCGATAACCCATGAAATCCTCCGCTGCGTTGCAGCGCCGCCTAATACGGTTGCGTGGCTGCGTCCATCCGCTTTGCTAATCGTGCGTGCTGAGCTGCCAGGTCGCGTGGCTGATACCGTGGACGCGGGCAAGGTGATCGACCAGCGAATCCAGCTCCTTGTCGGGCACGTTGGTGCTGACCAGCGTCGCCGTCACCTCGACCAGATCGTCGCCCCGCGCCTCGCTATCCAGTTCGGCGACCGGCAGTTGCGCGTTTTCGAGATGCGCGACGAGCATGTCGCCCAGCGGCCCCGCCTGCGCGGGATCGACGGTGATCGTCACCATATAGGTCGCCTCCACCGAATGGCCGACGAGCGGGATGCGGTTGATCGCATCGACCAGCGGGCGCAGCAGCGTGTTGGCGGCGAGCACGACCAGCGTGAGCAGCACCGCCTCGACGACCATGTCCGATCCCGCGATCGCGCCGACCGCCGCCGAACACCACAAAGTCGCCGCGGTGTTGAGCCCGCGGACGTTCATCCCCTCCTTCATGATGACGCCGGCGCCGAGGAAGCCGATCCCCGACACGACATAGGCGATGATGCGGATCGACTCGACGTCGCCGCCCAGCCGCTGGCCGAGGTCGACGAACGCCGCCGCGCCGATCGCGACCAGCGCATTGGTACGCAACCCCGCAGTGCGCTGACGATACTGCCGCTCGGCACCGATCGCCGTGCCGAGGACGAAGGCGGTGACGTAGCTGACCAACGTGTCGAGGAACGGCCAGAGATGGAAGAGGGTCAGGAAACGCATCGGCGGCATGTAGCGGCGCTGCGCGACGAAATCATGTCACCGGTCATTCCTCCCTCGCAAAGCGAGGGAGGAATTGAACGCCCCTATTTCTTGTTCTTCACGGTCCTGTCGAGGAATTCGAGGATCGTCCCCCACAGATGCTGGCTCACCCCCGGCCCCGCCACGCGGTGCGTATAGCCGGGGTAGAACATCATCTCGAACGGCGTCGCGGTCGCCTGCATCCGCGCCGCCACCTTGGTTGAATTGTCGAGGAAGACGTTGTCGTCCGCCATGCCGTGGATCAGCAGCAGCGGGTCGCGGATCTTCGACGCCTCCTCGACCGCCGCCGAACCCGCATAGCTCTGCGGGTCCTTCGCCGGATCGCCGAGATAGCGTTCGGTATAATGCGTGTCGTACAGCTGCCAGTCGGTCACCGGCGCGCCCGATACCGCCGCGGCATAGACCCCCGGCGTCTTCTCCAGCATCTTGAGCGACATATAGCCGCCATAGGACCAGCCATAGGTCGCGATCCTGCCGCCGTCGACGAACGGCAGCGACTTCAGGTAATTGGTCCCGGCAAGCTGGTCCTCGACCTCCACCGTCCCCATCGCATGATAGATCTGGTCCTCGAAGGCCTTGCCGCGATTGTACGAGCCGCGATTGTCGATCTTGAAATAGACCCAGCCTTGGCTGACCAGATATTGCGGCAGCGCCCCCTGCCAGCCGCGCGTTACCTGCTGACCCGTCCCCGGTCCGCCGTAATGTTCGAAGAACACCGGATACTTTTTGCCCGCGGCGAGCGGCGGGGTAATCATCTCCCAATAGAGCGTCGTGCCGTCGGCGGCCTTGATCGTCCCGAACTTGGTCGGCTGATGCTGCGCGAGGAACGGGAAATAGGGATGGCCCGCGACCACCGCATTCTCGTTGATCCACGCGATCCGCTTGCCGCTGGTGTCGGCCATATAGACCTGCGCCGGCTGCGCGGAATTGGACCGCGACACGATGAAGCGGCTCGCCGCCTTGTCCATCGACGCGCTGTTGGTCCAGCCGCGCTCGGTCAGCCGCTCGATCACATTGGGTTTGGCGATGTCGACCGCATAGAGATGCTGTTCGAGCACGTCGTCCTTCAGCCCGGTGAAATACAGCCGACCCTTCTGCTCGTCGACGCCGACCAGCCCGGTCACCACCCACGGCCCCTTGGTCAGCTGCGTCCACTTGCCGCCCGGCGTCCAGCGATACAGATGGCCATAGCCGTCGCGCTCGGAGCGCCAGATCAGGCTGCCGTCCTTCATCGGCTGATAATCGTCCGACAGGTTGAGCCAGCTCTTCGCGCCTGCCTTTTCGGTGAACAGCACGCTCGCCTTGCCCGTCTCCGGGTCGACGCGCAGCATGTCGAGCGTCTTCTGGTCGCGGCTCTGCCGCTGCACCAGCAAGGTCCGGCCGTCGGGTGTCCAGTCGACGCGCGCCAGATAGATGTCGGGGTCGCTGCCGAGGTCGACCTTGACCTGACCCGATCCGTCCGGCCGCATCACGTACAGCTCGACCAGCACGTTGGGCGTCCCCGCCGCGGGATAGCGCTGCTCGTAGGTCTTGGTCCCCGCCGCGCCGATCGATGCGCGCGTGAAGACGTGGACGGGCGCCTCGTCGAACTTCTCGACCGCGATGAACCGTTCGTCGGGCGACCACCAATAACCGGTGGTGCGATGCATTTCCTCCTGCGCGACGAACTCCGCCTCGCCGAAGTGGATCGTGCCGCCGCCGCCCTGCGTCACCGCCCGCGCCTCCCCGCCATTGAGCGGCTGCGCGAACAGATTCTGGTCGCGCACGAAGCTGACATAGCCGCCCTTCGGCGACACGACCGGGTTGAGCTCGCCGCCCGGCGTCTGCGTCAGCCGCCGCACCTGCCCGTCGAGCGACGCGAGATACAGATCGCCGTCGAGCGGCACGAGGATCGCCTTGCCGTCGGGCGAGAAATCATAGGCGACGATGCCCTTCGATCCGCCGATGCGGGCGCGCTCGCGCTGCATCTTCTCCGCCTCGCTCAGCTCGGCGCCGCTGCCGACCTTCTTGCTGTCGACCAGCATCCGCTCGGCGCCGGTGCGCGTGTCGCGCGCCCACAGATCGGTGCGCTCCTTCTCGTCGGCGCGCGGACGCAGGAAGGTGAGCAGGGTCCCGTCGGGCGACAGCCGCACGCCGCGCGACTGCGACCCCGACAGATCGGGGCTGCCGAACACCCGCGCCAGCGTCAGCGCTCTGCCTTCGGGAGCCGCCGCGGGCCGAGTCGCGCCGGTCTGCGCCCCCGCCTCAACGGTCATCGCCACGCTCCCCACCGACGCGAGCGCCAAGGCCACGATCCATCCCCGCATCCACCTTCTCCAAAAACAACGAGTTGGCGTTCTTACGGCACGGCCCGCCCGCGTAAAGACGGAATGAGACAGGGTTACCGACGCATAAACCGTCTCTTTACTCGCTTCGGTATAGTTAGTGGGTAGACAAGGGACCAAGTCGGACCGGCTTGGCGGCACGATATCGATTAGCGGGACAGCATGTTGGACACGGCACAGAAGGGTGGGCAAGCGAGCGCTTGGGACGTGGTGACCGAGCTCGGCGAGGCCGACGGCAGCGTGGCGCATCCGCATCTGAGCCTGCTCATCTCGCCCGCCGCCGCCTCGCGCGATTTGTCCGACGCGGTCCACGCGCTCTGCGCCGTCCACGGTGACCCGCCCGGCCTCGCGGTCGAGGCGCGCACCTTCTGCGTCCAGCCCGACGCCTGCGACTGGCTGACCGCGGTCGCCGACGCCTTCGTCGGAGAGCGCAGCTATATCGCCCGCCTCGCCGCCGCCGCCGGCCCCACCCCCTCGACGCCGGGCCAAGCCGAGACCGAGGCGGCGCTGATCGCCAGCCGCCACGCGCTCGAAACGCTCGCTCGCTCGGAACGCCGCGGCTGCGCGACCGGCGCGGTCGCCGCCTTGGTGCACGACTGGACGACGATCCGCCTGCTGCTCGATCACGCCGCCGAACGGTTCGGGGTCGAGCCGGTCCCCGCCGGCTTCCCGTCGCTCGCCGAGACCGCGTCGAGCGTCACGATGCTCGGCGCGACGCTGGCCACCGAGCGGGCGGTTCGCTTCGGCGCGCAGCAGTTGCTCGCGCAGCATCGCGCGTTGTGGGACCTGCTCGAAGCCCGCGCCAGCGCGCGCAACGGCTGAGCCGGCCCTCGCGTCGCTTGCGCGGCGCGACGCGATGCGCCAACCAGATTGCCGACACTCCACCGTCGGGAACGGCCATGAAGCGCTTCGAAGGCACGCAAAGCTATGTCGCGACCGACGACCTGAAGGTCGCGGTCAACGCCGCGGTGACGCTGCGCCGGCCCTTGCTGGTCAAGGGCGAGCCGGGCACCGGCAAGACCGTCCTCGCCTATGAGATCGCCAAGGCGACCGGTGCCGAGCTGATCGAGTGGAACGTCAAGTCGACCACCAAGGCGCAGCAGGGCCTGTACGAATATGACGCGGTCGCCCGGCTGCGCGACGGCCAGCTCGGCGACGAACGCGTCCACGACATCGCCAATTACATCCGCCGCGGCAAATTGTGGGAGGCGTTCACCCGGCCGACCCCGCCGGTGCTGCTGATCGACGAGATCGACAAGGCGGATATCGAATTCCCAAACGACCTGTTGCAGGAACTCGATCGGATGGAATTCCACGTCTACGAGACGAAGGAGACGGTGCGCGCGGTCGAACGGCCGATCGTCGTCATCACCAGCAACAACGAGAAGGAGCTGCCCGACGCCTTCCTGCGCCGCTGCTTCTTCCATTACATCAAATTTCCCGATCGCGAGACGATGCAGGCGATCGTCGACGTCCACTTCCCGGGCATCCAGAAGATCCTGGTGAGCAAGGCGATGGACGTCTTCTACGAGGTCCGCGACGTGCCGGGCCTCAAGAAGAAGCCGAGTACCAGCGAATTGCTCGACTGGCTCAAGCTGCTGCTCCACGAGGATATGCCGCTCGACGTCCTCCAGAACCGCGACCCGACCAAGGCGATCCCGCCGCTGCACGGCGCGCTGCTGAAGAACGAACAGGACATCATGCTGTTCGAGCGGCTGGCGTTCATGGCCAAGCGGCAGCGCTGAGCCGCTTACACCATCTATCGTTCCGCCCCTGCAACGACCGGCAACTTTTTGCCGCTTTATTGCGCGTTAACCATGACTGCCAATCTGCCAGTCATCCGCAGTGACTTAACTCGCCCCAATGCGGGGCTTTTTTCCCAGATGCGGCCTGCTGGTCGCTGCCGCACAGGCGGCAATGCTTGCCGCCCCTCTCGGCGCGTCGGCCGGGCTGCTCGACTATGTCGGGCAGTGCGTGCCGTTCGCGCGTGCCGCATCGGGGATCGAGATCTACGGTGATGCCTGGACGTGGTGGAACCAGGCCGAGGGTCGCTACGACCGTGGCCATCGTCCGCGCCAGGGTTCGGTGATCGTCTTCGCCAAGACCGGCCGCCTGCCGCTCGGTCATGTCGCGGTGGTCAGCCGCGTCGTCGAGCGTCGCGTGCTGATGCTCACCCACGCCAATTGGTCGCGCCAGAACGGCAAGCGCGGCCATGCCGAACAGGACGTCACGCTGTACGACGTATCGCCGGGCAACGACTGGAGCGAGGTCAAGGTCTGGTATCGCGATGTCGAGGGACTCGGCGGCGGCATCTACCCGGTCAAGGGCTTCATCTACGGCGGCCACCCCTCGCCGCAACTCACCAGCCGCAACCCCGATTACGTCGGCGCGCTGATCGACGCCTACGTCCCCGGCGCCGGCCGGTAGACACGCGCCGCGGCACCCCTAAGATGCCGCCATGTTCCTCGCCTTCCTCGACGAGCTTCGCGCCGCCGGCATCCCGGCCAGCCTCAAGGAGCATCTCGTCCTGCTCGAGGCGCTCGACGCCGAGGTGATCGACCGCACGCCGGAGGCCTTCTACTATCTCGCCCGCGCCACCTATGTGAAGGACGAGGGGCTGCTCGACCGGTTCGACCAGGTCTTCGCCAAGGTCTTCCGCGGCATCGCCACCAGCTACGGCGCCGAGACGGCGGATCTGCCCGAAGACTGGCTGAAGGCGGTCGCCGAGCAATATCTCACCCCCGAGGAGATGGCGCGGATCGAATCGCTGGGCTCGTGGGACGAGATCATGGCGACGCTCAAACAGCGGCTCGCCGAACAGGAAGGGCGCCATCAGGGCGGCAGCAAATGGATCGGCACCGGCGGCACCAGCCCGTTCGGCAACGGCGGCTACAATCCCGAAGGCGTCCGCATCGGCGGCGAGAGCCGCCACCATCGCGCGATCAAGGTCTGGGACCAGCGCGAATTCCGCAACCTCGATTCGACGCGCGAGCTCGGCACGCGCAACATCAAGGTCGCGCTGCGCCGCCTGCGCCGCTTCGCACGCGAGGGCGCGGCGGACGAACTCGATATCGACGGCACGATCGACGGCACCGCGCGCCAGGGCTGGCTCGACGTGCGGATGCGACCCGAACGGCGCAATGCGGTCAAGCTGCTGCTGTTCCTCGACGTCGGCGGCTCGATGGACCCGTGGGTGACGCTGTGCGAGGAATTGTTCAGCGCCGCCACCGCCGAGTTCAAGAACCTTGAATTCTTCTACTTCCACAATTGCCCGTATGAAGGTGTGTGGAAGGACAATCGCCGGCGCTTCTCCGAACGCACGCCGTTGTGGGACGTGCTCCATAAATTCGGCCACGATTACAAGCTCGTCCTCGTCGGCGATGCATCGATGAGTCCGTATGAGATCAGCCATCCGGGCGGCTCGGTCGAACATAACAACGAAGAGGCCGGCGCGACGTGGATGCAGCGGCTGACCAACACCTATCCCGCGGCGGTATGGCTCAATCCCCTCCCATCACCGCAATGGGGCTACAGTCCGTCGATCCGCATGATCCGCGAGCTGATGAGCGAGCGCATGTACCCGCTGACGCTCGCCGGACTCGACGACGCGATGCGCGAACTGACCCGCAAACGGTAGCGCACGGTCGGCGTCTTTGATAGAATAGGTCCATATCGGTGAGACTCATGATGCGTTGCCTGCCGTTGCTCATCGCACTCGTTCCCACGCTTGCCGCGGCACAGCCGACGAAGCCGAAACCGCCGCTCGTCGACAGATGCGAACGGCCGAGCGCCCGCCAGGTGTCGGGCGCGGTCAAGCCCGGCCTCCACAAGCTCGGCGAACTGCCGCCGGCCAAGCCGATCTACACCGTGGTCCGGGAGATCGACGGCTGCCCGACCCCGGTCAGCGTTCGCCCGCGCTGAACTCTCGGAACGCTTCGCGACCACATGCTCCGCGAAGGGCGAGTCCCTATCAGTACTCCCGCGAAAGCGGGAGCCCAGGAGTCAGGAACGGCGTCAGGCGTTGCTCTGCTTGATCTTGGGTTCCCACTTTCGCGGGAACACTGGAGGTGGCGTCAAGCAGAGCATCACTGAGCCGATCGCTGCCATTGTGGCGTCCATGTCGTCCAACGCGGCACGCACTACGGCCGGCTCACCACCCCACCGGTCAGCGGTGCCGCCACCCCGGTCGTCCCCGGAAAGCTGATCGGCAGACCGCGCAACGTCCGCACCGCCATATAGGCGAAGCCCTCCGCCTCCATCGCATCGCCGTTCCAGCCCAGCGCATCGCTCGGCTCGGGCGTCAGCCCGGTCCGCTCGCCGATCATCCGCAGCAAGATGGGATTATGCCGGCCGCCGCCCGCGACGATCAGCCGCCGCGGCCGCGCCGGCAGCCGGTCGATCGCCTCGTTGACGCTCGCCGCGGTGAAGGCGGTCAGCGTCGCGGCACCGTCCGCCGCCGCCAGCCCGCGCGCCGGCTGAACACTGAAATCGTTGCGATCGAGGCTCTTCGGCGGAGCCAATTCGAAGAAGGGATGGTCGAGCATGCCGGTCAGCACCGCCTCGTCGACCTGCCCCGCCGCCGCCAGCGTGCCGCCCGCATCGAAGCGCGCGCCGGTCTCCGCCTCGACCCAGCTATCGATCAGCCCGTTCGCCGGCCCGGTATCGAAGGCGACGAGCGTCCCGTCCGCGCCGACGAAGGTGATGTTCCCCACCCCGCCGAGGTTGAGCACCGCCACCGGCTTGTCCAGCCCCGCGACCAGCGCGGCATGATAGACCGGTAGCAGCGGCGCCCCCTGCCCGCCCGCGGCGACGTCGGCGCTGCGGAAGTCGCTGACCACGGTGATGCCCGTCGCCCGCGCCAGCACCGCGCCGTCGCCGATCTGCCACGTCCAGCCGCGATCGGGGCGATGCGCGACGGTCTGGCCGTGATAGCCGATCACCCCGACGTCCGCCGCCTCGACGCCCGCCTCGCGCAGCAATTTGTGGACGGCGAAGGCATGCGTCCGGTCGATCAGCTCGCCCGCCGCGACCAGATTGGGGCTCGCGCGCGGCCGGTCGAAGGTCAGCGCCAGCGTCGTCGCCGCGGCGAGCTGCGCGCGCGCCGCATCCGAATAGGCCTCGCCGCGAAACGCCAGGGCGCGCACCTGTCCCTCGCCATCGGTCTCGAGCAGCGCCGCATCGATCCCGTCGAGCGACGTTCCGGACATCAACCCTATTGCCAGCATCAAACGTCACTCCCCTGCCGCCGCTGTGCCGCCTGCCCCCGCCGGTGTCGAGCGACGAACGACGCCGGACACGGCACCATCTGGCAAAAGCGCGGCGAAACGCCTATGTGCGCCTCTCTCATGGCAACTCGTCTCCCCTCCCCGCCGCGCGTCGGCATGGTGTCGCTCGGCTGTCCCAAGAATCTGGTCGACAGCGAACGCATCCTCACGCAGCTGCGCGCCGACGGCTATCAGATGTCCGCCGATTACGCCGGCGCCGACGTCGTGCTGGTCAACACCTGCGGCTTCCTCGATTCGGCGAAGGAGGAAAGCCTCGAGGCGATCGGCGAGGCGATCGCCGAGAACGGCCGCGTCATCGTCACCGGCTGCATGGGCAAGGAGGCCGAGGTGATCCGCGCCCGCTTCCCGCAGGTGCTCGCGGTCACCGGCGCGCATCAGTACGAACAGGTCGTCGAGGCGGTGCACGAGGCGGCGCCCGCTCACCTCTCGCCCTATATCGACCTGATCCCCGACGCCGGGCTCAAGCTGACCCCGCGCCATTACAGCTATCTGAAGATCTCGGAGGGCTGCAACCACCGCTGTTCGTTCTGCATCATCCCGAGCCTGCGCGGCGATCTCGTCAGCCGCCGCCCCGACGCGATCCTGCGCGAGGCGGAAAAGCTCGTCGCCGCCGGCACGCGCGAACTACTGGTCATCAGCCAGGACACCAGCGCCTACGGCATCGACATCCGCAAGGAGCCGCGGCTGTGGAAGGGGCAGGAGGTCGTGCCGCACATGACCGACCTCGCCCGCGAGCTCGGCAGGATCGCCCCCTGGGTCCGCCTCCACTACGTCTATCCCTATCCGCACGTCGATCAGGTCATCCCGCTGATGGCCGAGGGGCTGGTGCTCCCCTATCTCGACATTCCGTTCCAGCATGCCGCGCCGTCGGTGCTCAAGCGCATGAAGCGCCCCGGCAACGACGCCAAGGTCCTGAGTCGCATCCACCAGTGGCGCGAGATCTGCCCGGACATCGCGATCCGCTCGACCTTCGTCGTCGGCTTCCCCGGCGAGACCGAGGCGGACTTCGAATACCTGCTCGACTGGCTCGACGAGGCGCAGCTCGACCGCGTCGGCGCGTTCCGCTTCGAGCCGGTCGAGGGCGCCGCCGCCAACCTCCTGCCCGATCACGTGCCGGAGGAGGTGAAGGAGGAGCGCTACCAGCGGATCATGGCGAAGACCGCCGCGATCAGCGCCGCCAAGCTCGCCGCGAAGATCGGCCGCACCCTCCCCGTCATCATCGACGAAGTGGGTGAAGAAGGTGCCACCGGCCGCAGCCAGGCCGACGCCCCCGAGATCGACGGCCAGGTCTTCCTGCGCGACGCCGCGCATCTGGCGGTCGGCGACATCGTCCCGGTGGCGATCGAGGATGCCGACGAGCACGACCTGTACGGCGTACCGGTTTGACGCGAGGCGGTTCGGGTCCTCTCCCGTTGCGCGGTTAACGTCGCGGGAGAGGACGGATGGCTAGGGTCGATGCAGAACGACGTCGAACCCTTCCTCGGGTGCCGGCGGAACGAAATGCTTCGTGATCTGCGCGAAATCGTCGTCGCTCACGGTAAATTCGTGCGTGCCGTCGTCATTCCGCCGGCGTAATCGGGATTTGCAGACGTCATCCGGAACGTCGAGATAATGAAGTTGGTGAGCACATCCCGCCTCTTCGAACACGGCGCGCATCCATGCCCGGCTTGCCGGTGTATTCGCCGGAAAGTCCAACACCACGGATAATCCCGCCCGCAACAGATCGACCAGATGCGCGCGCATCGCATCGCGCAGGCGCGCTGCGTTCCGAACATAGTCGGCGAGACTGTTCTGCTCGCCCGGATACAGGCGTGCCAGCCAGTAATCTTCCTTCACGACGATCGTGCGGGGCTGTTGTCCCAAAGCCGTCGTCAGCGTGGATTTCCCGGCAGCGATCTTGCCGCACATGAGGTGCAGCGTCGGTTGTTCCAAAGACATGGTTCGATACCCTTCGCAGATGCACGCAGCATCGTGATAGTCACAAGCGGATAGACCCGGCCCGACGCATCAGGCCGGGTGGTTAATTCGTCCGCTGTTCGCAATCGCGATGGGAATGACGAAAGGCATGGCACGAAGATGCCACCCCTCCTTTCGCTAGTCCAGCGTGAGATGGCATCGAAGGCCGGTGTTCGAACCACGACGGTGCCGCTTCCTGATATCACCGTAGGACACCGCCAGCCGCGCTCGACGCCCGCCCGCCGATTTCACTTTCGCCAGACCACCCGGATGTGGCAGCCTTCCGCGATGTTTCCAAAGACGCTCGCGACGCTCGCTCTCCTCCTCACCGCCAGCCCCCTCGCCGCCCAGACGCTCACCCCCGCCGAACGGACCGCGGTCGACACGGTCGTCGCCGATGCGCTCGCCACGACCGGCACGCCCTCGGCGCAGGTCGCGATCGTGCGCGGCGGGCGGATCGTGCTGACCAAGGCCTATGGCAAGCAATCGGACCGCGACGCCGCACGCCCCGACGCGCCCTATCAGATCGCCTCGATCTCGAAGCAGTTCACCGCCGCCGCGCTGCTGCTGCTCGAGGACGACGGCAAAGTGTCGCTGGACGACACCGTCGCCAAATGGCTGCCGGGGATCAGCGGCGGCGATCGGATCACCATCCGCCAGTTGCTAAGCCACACCTCGGGCCTGCAGGATTACTGGCCGCAGGACTACAGCTTCAAGGCGATGGAGACGCCGACCACGCCGCAGGCGATCGTCGATCGCTGGGCGAAGAAGCCGCTCGACTTCGCGCCCGGCACGCAATGGCAATATTCCAACACCGGCTATGTCGTCGCCGGCCTGATCGCCGAAAAGGCCGCGGGCGAGCCGTTGCTGACCCTCCTCGAACGCCGCGTCTTCAAGCCGCTCGGCATCACCGCGATCGATCAAGACAAGGCGATCGGCGCCCGTTTCCCCTCGGGCTATCACCGCAACGCGCTCGGCCCGGTCCGCGTCGCGCGTCCCGCCGCCGACGGCTGGCTCTATGCCGCGGGTGAGCTGTCGATGAGCGCCGGCGACCTCGCCAAATGGGACGTGGCGCGTCTGAACCGCGGCCTGCTCCCCGCCGACGACTGGGCAGCGCAGGAGAAGCCGGTGCTGCTCGCCGACGGCAGCACCACCAATTACGGCCTCGGCGTCAGCCTCGGTAAGCGCGCCGGCCAGCCCTATGTCGAGCATAGCGGCGAGGCGGTCGGTTTCCTGTCGGAGAATATCGTCTATCCCGAGCAGAAAGCGGCGATCGTCGTGTTGACCAACGCCGATTTCGGCAACGCCTTCGTCAGCATCGCGCAGGGCATCGCCAAAGTCGTCCTTCCCGCCGATGCCGACGCCACCGAGGCGGCGAAGACGAAGGCGGCGCGCGCGATGTTCGACGCGCTGCGCGGCGGCACGCTCGACCGCACGCTGCTCACCGCCAACGCCTCTTATTATTTCACGCCGCAGGTGCTCGCGGATTATCGCACCAGCCTGTCGGTGCTCGGCGCGCCGACCAGCTTCGAGAAAGCGGGACAGACGCAATTGCGCGGCGGCTTCGTGCAGCGCCGCTACACCGTCACCTATCCCGACCGGAAGCTGTCGATCGGCACCTTCGCCGAGCCCGACGGCACCGAGCGCTACGAGCAATTCCTCGTCAGCCCGGCGACCTGATATGCCCGACACCCTGCTCCAGCCCGACCGCGGCCAGCCCGCCCGCTCCATCGCGCTGATCGCGCCCGACGCCTATGACGAATGGCTCGCCGCCCAGCCGCCACGCGTCCGCACCGCGCTCGCCGCGCAACGCTTCACCGGCAAGTCCGGCAGCCACGCCATCTACGCCGACGAGGACGTGCAGGCGATCGTCGTCGCCGCCGCACCCGACGTCTGGACGTTGGCGAAGCTCGCCGAGGCGCTCCCCGCCGGCACCTATCGCGTCGGCGGTGCGATCGGCCCCGCCGCGCTCGGCTGGCTGCTCGGCCAATATCGCTTCGATCGCTATCGCAGGGCGGACGACACCGGCGCGCGCATCCTCCTGACGCAGGACGCCGCAGGTATCGAGGAGACCTTGCGCCTCGCCGCCGCGACCGGCTGGGTGCGCGATCTCGTCAATACCGGCGCGGGCGACCTCGGCCCCGCCGAGCTGGAAGCCGCCGCCGAACGGCTGGCGCGCGATCATCAAGCGAGCGTCACCATCACCCGCGGCGACGCGCTTGCCACCGGCTATCCGCTGATCCACGCGGTTGGACAGGCGGCGGTCAAGGAGCGCGCGCCACGGCTGATCGAGCTCGAATGGGGCGACCCCGCGCATCCGCGCATCGCCTTGGTCGGCAAGGGCGTGGTGTTCGATACCGGCGGGCTCGACATCAAGCCATCGGCCGGCATGCGGCTAATGAAGAAGGATATGGGCGGTGCGGCGCATGCGCTTGCGCTCGCCAGCCTCGTCATGGCGGCGCGGCTGCCGGTGCGCCTGCACCTGCTGATCCCGGCGGTGGAGAATGCGATCGCCGGCAATGCCTTCCGTCCCGGCGACGTGCTGCGCAGCCGCCTCGGCCCGACGATCGAGAACACCAACACCGATGCCGAAGGACGGCTGATCCTCGCCGACGCGCTCACCCGCGCCGGGGAGGCGCATCCCGAGCTGATCCTCGACTTCGCGACGCTGACCGGCGCGGCGCGCGTCGCGCTCGGCCCCGATTTGCCGCCGCTGTTCACCGACGACGAGACCCTCGCGGCGGACCTGCTCGCCGCCGGCACCGCGCTCGACGACCCCCTGTGGCGATTGCCGCTGTGGGACGGCTATGACGAGATGCTCAAGTCGGACATCGCCGACATGGTCAACGCCCCTGACGGCGGCTTCGCCGGCGCGATCACCGCCGCGCTGTTCCTGCGCCGCTTCGTGCCGAAGGACACGATCTGGGCGCATATGGACGTCTTCGCCTGGCGCCCCTCCGCCAGACCGGGTCGCCCGAAAGGCGGCGACGCCTATGCGCTGCGCGCCTGCTACGCGCTGCTCAAGCGGCGCTATGGCACGCGGTGAGCGTCACCCGCCGCGATCCGCCCCACTCGAGCCGTATCGCCGACTGGTATGACGGCGCGGACCTGCTCGATTGCTATGCCGCGCCGCTGCCGCCCGGGCATGACGGCGATATCCGCACGATCGCGCGGGCGATCCTCGATCGGCCGAGCTGGTGGTTCCGCGCGCTGCTGGGGATACGCGACGGTTTCGCGCGCAGCGCCGGCCTGCAGACGACGGGGGATATCCGCCGCGCGGTTTCCGCCGAGACGCGCGTCGCCTTCTTCCCGATCCGCGCCCAATCGGCGGACGAGATCATCCTCGGCGAAGACGACCGGCACCTCGATTTCCGCCTCTCGCTGCTGACGGAGCGCGGCGCGGACGGGGCCGCCACCGTGTTCGCCACGACGGTGGTCCATTGTCGCAACCGGCTCGGCCGTGCCTATCTCGCCGCGATAACGCCATTCCACCATCTCGTCGTCCGATCGAGCCTCGGACGCGCGGAAGCCGCCGGCTTCGTCGCCGACTGACGGTGGTCAGCGATCGATCGTCGGCGGATCGATGTCCCATTGCTGGTCGCGCAGCACCGTTGATCGCACCGGCCGCCCGGCCGCATCGCGCCACGGATCGTAGCGGAAGCGCTTCTCGATCGCCGCACAGGTCACCTGATCCATCAGCGCACTGCCGCTCGATCGCGCGATCGTGCAGCCGGTGACGCGGCCGTTGGTCTCGACGCGATAGCGGACGCCGACGACGCCGCGAAAGCCGGTGTCGAGGATCGCGTCGGGGATGTCCGATCCCTTGATCCGGCCGCTGACCAGCCGCGGCACCTTTTCCCAGCCGCTGCCGTCGCCATCGCCGTCCCCGCCCGCGCCATTGCCGTCGCCGATCCCGCCGGCGCCGGTGCCCGGCCCCGCCCGGTCGGATGCGCCGGAGGTCGCCTGCGCGCCGATATTGGGCAGCGGCGCGACGACGATCGGCGGCGGCGGCGCGATCTGGACGATCGGCACCGGCGCGGTGACCTCGGTCGCCTTGGAGCGGAGATTGGGCGGCGCCGCCCGGCCGCTCGGCCGGTTGATCCGCTTGGGCGGCGGTATGACGCGCTCCGGCGGCGGCGGCTCGGGCGCGACGGTGAAGGTGGCCAGCGCGCTCTGCATCGGCGTGACGCCGCCCCGGAAGGCAAGCCCGAGCCACAAGGCATAGCCGAGCGCCGCGACGATGACGGCGGTCAGAGCGGCGGCGCCGAGCCGTTCGCGTAGGGGAGCAGGCGCGATCACGATGGCAAGATGATGCCGCATCCCGCCTTTCGCAACGCTGACCGGGGTCCGGTGGTCGCGCGCGCGCTACACCCCGGCCGCCGCCTCGATGATCGGCACGAACTTCGCGGCGGTCAGGCTCGCCCCGCCGACCAGCGCACCGTCGACATTGTCGCAGGCGAGGATCGTCGCGGCATTCTCGCCGGTCACCGACCCACCGTACAGGATGCGCACGCCGTCGGCGGCATCGCCGATCAGCGTGCGCAGCTTGGCGCGGGCGATCGCGTGGATCGCGCAGATCTGCTCCAGCGTCGGCGTGCGGCCCGTGCCGATCGCCCAACGCGGTTCGTAGGCGAGCGTGAACCAGCTGCCGTCGGCATTGTCGGGCACCGACTTCTCGATCTGCGCCTGCACCACGCGTTCGGCGCGGTCGGCGTCGCGCTCCGCCTCGGTCTCGCCGCAGCAGGAGATGACGTGCAGCCCCTGCCGCCGCGCCGCCGCCGCCTTCGCCCAGGCGTCGTGGCTGGTCTCGCCCTGGTCCATCCGTCGCTCGCTGTGGCCGACGATGGTGAAGCGCGCGCCCGCCTCGGCGACCATCGCCGCCGAGACGCAACCGGTATGCGCGCCGCTGTCCGCCTCGTGCACGTCCTCGGCGCCGATCAGCAGCCCCGGTGCCCGTTCCGCCGCGGGCGCGATCAGCGTGAACGGCACCGCGACCATCACGTCGACACCCGGCGCGCCGGCCGCCGCCGCCGCGATGCCGTCGAGTTCGGCGAGCGCGGCACGCGATCCGTTCATCTTCCAATTGCCCGCCACCAGCTTGCGCCGCGTCATCCGACCTCCTGTTTTACATGTTCAACAAACTGTGCCCGCCCGCGCGCTTGATGGCAAGCCGCTGCGCCCCTAAAGACGCTGCACTTCAAGAGGGACGATCGGCCTTTTCATGCTCAGCTTTTTCCGCCGGATCATCAATTCCAAGGCCGGCATCGTCGTCACCTTCATCGTCCTCGGCGTGATCGCGCTCGCCTTTGCGGCGGGCGACATCACCGGCTTGGCGGGGAATGGCACCAGCCTGTCGGGCAACAGCGTCGCCACCGTCGGCGGTCAGAAGGTCACCGCCACCGAGCTGCGCGGCCGCGTCCAGACCGAGCTGCAGGCGGCATCGCAGGAAGCCGCCCGCCAGCAGCAGCCGGCGCCGACGATGCAGCAACTGCTCGACCAGGGCGGATTGCAGGCGACGCTCGACCGGACGATCAATGGCCTCGCGCTCGAAGCGTTCGGACGCGGCCAGCATATGATCGTCAGCAAGCGCTCGGTCGACGGCGTGATCGCCAGCATCCCCGGCCTCCGCGGCCCCAACGGCCAGTTCGATCCCGCCAATTACCAGCGCCTGCTCGCCGACCAGAAGCTCACCGACGCGCAGGTCCGCACCGACATCGCCCGCGACATCATCGCGCAGCAGCTCATGCTGCCGACGCAGGGCGCGACGCAGGTGCCGATGAAAGTCGCGCTGCCCTACGCCTCGCTGATGCTCGAAAAGCGCTCGGGGCAGGTCGCCTTCGTCCCGGCCAAGGCGGTCGACACCGGCCCGGCGCCGACCGACGCCGAGCAGCAGGCCTTCTATCGCCGCAACATCCAGCGCTACACCGTGCCCGAGCGGCGCGTCGTCCGCTATGCGGTGGTGACGCCGGAGCAGGTCAAGGCGCGCGCGGTGCCGACCGACGCCGAGATCGCCGCCGCCTACAACCAGCAGCGCAGCCGCTTCGCCGCCGCCGAGAAGCGCGACATCAGCCAAGTGGTCGTCGCCGATCAGGCGGGGGCCAATGCGCTCGCCGCCAAGGTGAAGGCCGGCACGCCGATCGCCGATGCCGCACGCGCCGCCGGGCTGGAGCCCGCGGTGCAGACCGGTCTCACCAAGCCGGCCTATGCCGCCACGAGCAGCGCGGGTATCGCCGACGCCGCCTTCGCCGCGCCCAGCGGCGGGGTGATCGGCCCGGTGCGTGGTCCGCTCGGCTGGGTCGTTGCCCGCGTCGAGAAGATCGAACAGGTGCCGGGCAAGACGCTCGAACAGGCGAAGCCGGAACTCGTCGCCGAATTGTCGACGCGCAAGCTGCAACAGGCCCTCGCCGACGTGCACGATTCGCTCGACACCGCGCTCGGCAAGAACGCCACCTTCGACGAGGCCGTCGCCGACCAGAAGCTCAGCGCGCAGACCACGCCGCCGTTGCTCGCCAACGGCACCAACCCCGACGCCCCGGCGGCACGGCCCGACCCGGCGGTGGCGCCGATCGTCGCCGCCGCCTTCCAGATGGCGGAGGGTGATCCGGCGCAGTTGGTGCCGGTCGGCCAGGACGGCGGCTTTGCGGTCGTTGCGATCGGTCGCGTCGTCCGTGCCGCGCCGCGGCCGCTCGATCAGGTGAAGACGCAGGTGATCGCCGACGTCACCGCCGATCGCGCACGCACCGCCGCGCGCAAGCTCGCCACGGATATCCTCGCCAAGGTCAACAAGGGCACGCCTTTGGCGCAGGCGATGGCCGCCTCGGGCCGCGCGCTGCCGCCGGTGCAGACCGCCGGCGCCAGCCGTGCGCAGCTCGCCGCGGCACAGGGCAACGTCCAGCCGCCGCTCGCGCTGCTCTTCTCGATGGCGAAGGGCAATGCCAAGCTGCTGGAGGCGCCGAACAACGCCGGCTGGCTGATCGTCAAGCTCGATACGATCGTTACCGGCAATGCCGCCGGCACGCCCGCCGCCGTCGCTGGCGCACGTGGCAGCATCGCCCGCGTCGTCGGCCGCGAATATGCCGAGCAATTCGCGCGCGCGGTCCGCAATGCGGTCGGCGTCAAGACCGATGCCGCGGCGCTGGCGCGCGTCCGTGCCGATCTCGCCGGCAACACCGGCGGCAATTGAGATGACGGCGACGACCGCCGCCGTCGAGACGCTCGCCGCCGGTCGCCCGGCGTTCGTCTGGCGGCGGCAGGTCGCCGACACCGAAACGCCGGTCGCCGCCGCGCTCAAGCTGATCGAGCCCGGCCGCGGCGACTATCTGCTCGAGTCGGTCGAAGGCGGCGCGACGCGCGGGCGGCACAGCCTGATCGGCCTCGCCCCCGACCTCGTCTTCCGCGCGCACGGCGATACCGCCGAGATCAACCGACATTGGGCCACCGACCGCGACGCTTTCGTACCGACCGGCATCCCGACGCTCGAGGCGCTGCGCAAGCTGGTCGCCGAGTGCCGGGGCGACGTGCCCGCCGAACTGCCCAAGGCGCTCGCCTGCCTCGTCGGCTATTTCGGTTATGAGACGATCCGGCTGGTCGAACGGCTCGACGCGCCCGCCGCCGATCCGCTCGGCCTGCCCGACATGCTGTTCGTCCGTCCGACGGTGATCTGCGTGTTCGACCGGCTCGCCGACGCGCTCTATCTCGTCGCGCCGGTGTGGCCCGATGCGGCACGCGACCCGGCGAAGCTCGTCGCAGATGCGGAGGAACGGCTCGACGGCGTCGCCGCCCGCCTCGCCAATACGCCGCTGCCCGCACCGGTACAGGCGGTTCCGGACGATCTCGCTTATACCCCGGCGATCCCGCCTGCCGATTACGCCCGCATGGTGAAGCGCGCGCAGGCCTATATCGCTGCCGGCGACATCTTCCAGGTGGTGCTGGCGCAGCGCTTCTCGGCGCCGTTCGCGCTGCCGCCGTTCGAGCTGTACCGCAGCCTCCGCCGGATCAATCCGTCGCCTTTCCTCTACCATCTCGACCTGCCCGGCTTCGCGCTGATCGGGTCGAGCCCGGAAATCCTCGTCCGCGTCCGCGACGGCGAGGTCACCATCCGCCCGATCGCCGGCACCCGTCCCCGCGGCAAGACCGCCGCCGAGGATGAGAGCAACCGCGACAGCCTGCTCGCTGATCCCAAGGAACGCGCCGAGCATCTCATGCTGCTCGATCTCGGTCGCAACGATGTCGGCCGGTCCTCCGCGCCCGGTTCGGTGCGGGTGACGGCGAGTTATGGCATCGAGCTGTACAGCCATGTCATGCACATCGTCTCGAACGTCGTCGGGGTCCTGTCGCCCACCGCCGATGCGATTGACGCGCTCCTCGCCGGATTTCCGGCCGGCACGGTCAGCGGCGCCCCCAAGGTGCGTGCCTGCCAGATCATCGCCGAGCTCGAACCCGAACGCCGCGGCGCCTATGCCGGTGGTGTCGGCTATTTCTCGCCCGACGGCTCGATGGACAGCTGCATCGTATTGCGCACCGCGGTGGTGAAGGACGGCACCATCCACGCGCAGGCCGGCGCCGGCATCGTCGCCGATAGCGATCCCGCGTCGGAACAGCGCGAATGCGAGGCCAAGGCCGGCGCCATCCTCGCCGCCGCGCGCGATGCGGTCAGCCGCGCCGCCGAAGGCGGCTTCGGCCAGTAACCGCCGCCGCGTCGAGACGCGGCGGCAGAGGATTAGCGATCAGGGGACCGAAGCATCGGCATCCTGCTTGGCGCGGCGTTCCGCCGCCCATTGGCGGTTGGTCGCCAGCGCACAGCCGCTCTGACCGCCGGTGCCGACCGGCGAACAGGTGTCGGGAAGGCCGCCGGCAGCCCGGCCGACCTGATCCATCGTCGCGGCGCGATTGCCCCATGCCTGGTTCTTGGCCGGGATCGGACCGCTGTCGCGGAACTGCTTGGGGATGCGATAGGGCTGTTCGAGCGTCGAGCAGATGACGATCTCGGTATCGCTGCTTTGCGGGCATTTCTGGCCGACGCCGAGCGTGACCGCGCGGACGCGCTGCGGCGGCGTGCCCGACCCTGCCGTATCCGCCACCGGCGCGCTCTGCGCACCGGCAACCGCGGGCAGCGCGATCAAAGCGGCAATCATCAACGGGCGGAACATGGCATGCGTCTCCTTTGCGACCTCAACGTGCAGGCGACGCAGTTTCTCCCGGCGCGCGACACGGAGCGGTTATAAGCGCCCGCAGATTGCTACAGGATTGCCGGGACGCAACAGGCGTTGCACCGGCGCGGGCATCGTTTATGGCGGCGCGATGATCTTGGTCGTCGACAATTACGACAGCTTCACCTGGAACCTCGTCCACTATCTCATGGAGCTGGGCAGCGAGGTCGAGGTGGTGCGCAACGATGCCATTTCGGCGGGCCAGGCGCTGTCGTCGGGCGCCGAGGCGTTCCTGATCTCCCCCGGTCCGTGCACGCCGACCGAAGCGGGGGTCAGCCTCGATCTCGTCGCCGCCGCTGCCGATGCCGGCCGGCCGTTGCTCGGCGTCTGCCTCGGCCATCAGGCGATCGGCCAGCATTTCGGCGGTCGTGTCGAGCGCGGCGGGCTGATGCACGGCAAGACCTCGCCCGTCGCCCACGACGGCACCGGCCTGTTCGAGGACCTGCCCTCCCCGTTCACCGCGACGCGCTACCACAGCCTGATCGTCAACGACGTCCCCGCGCCGCTGATCGTCAACGCACGCGCCGACGACGGCAACGTCATGGGCTTCCGCCACGCGACGCTGCCGATCCACGGCGTCCAGTTCCACCCGGAAAGCATCGCCACCGAACACGGCCATGCGATGCTCGCCAATTTCCTGCGTATCGCCGGCATCGCGGTCAAGGCGCCGGCGTGACGATCCTGACGCTGCTGCCCGATCCGGCGACGCCGCTGTCGCGCGAGAGCGCGGCGCAGGCCTTCGCCGACATCCTCGACGCGCGCGTGTCGGAAGAGGCGATCGCGGCCTTCCTCATCGCTTTGTCCGACCGCGGCGAGACCAGCATCGAAATCGCCGAGGCGGCGCGCGCGCTTCGCGCCCGCCTCATCCCGATCGCCGCCCCCGCCGGCGCGATCGACGTCTGCGGCACCGGTGGCGATGGCCATCACACGCTCAACGTCTCGACCGCGGTGGCGCTGGTCGTCGCCGCCTGCGGCGTGCCCGTCGCCAAGCACGGCAACCGCGCCGCCTCGTCCAAGGCGGGCGCCGCCGACACGCTCGAGGCGATCGGCCTCGACATGGAGGTCGCCGGCGCCACCGCCGAGGGCAGTCTCGCCGATCTCGGCATCGCCTTCCTGTTCGCCGCCAACCATCATCCCGCAATGGCGCGGATCACCCCGATCCGCCGCCGCATCGGCAAGCGCACCATCTTCAACCTGATGGGGCCGCTCGCCAATCCGGCGCATGTCACGCATCAGCTGATCGGCATCGCCCGCCCCGATTACGCCGGCCTCTATGCCGAGGCGCTCGACCAGCTCGGCACCGCCCGCGCCGCGGTGATCTCGGGCGAGGAGGGGCTCGACGAACTCTCCACCGCCGGCCCGAGCATCGCGGTCAACGTCGGCAGTGCGACGCTGCCGCGCACGATCGTGCCAGAGGATGCCGGCCTGCCGCGCCACCCGCTCGCCGCGATCCGCGGCGGCGACCCTGCCTATAACGCCGCCGCACTGCGCCGCCTGCTCGCCGGCGAGGCGGGCGCCTATCGCGACGCGGTGCTGCTCAACGCCGCCGCCGCGCTGGTCGTCGCCGGCCACAGTCCCCATCTCACCGCCGGCGCGCACGCCGCCGCGGCCGCGCTCGACGACGGCCGCGCGGGCGCGCTGCTCGACCGCTGGATCGCCTACCGATGACCATTCTCTCCCGCATCATCGAAACCAAACGCGCCGAGGTCGCCGCACGCAAGGCGACGACCAGCCTCGCCGATCTCGACGCACGCATCGCCGCGGTGACCAAACCGCGCGGCTTCCGCGCCGCGCTCGACGCCAGGCCGGGCCATGCGCTGATCGCCGAGATCAAGAAGGCGAGCCCGTCGAAGGGCCTGATCCGCACCGATTTCGATCCCCCCGCCCACGCCCGCGCCTATCAGGCGGGCGGCGCCGCCTGCCTGTCGGTGCTCACCGACGAGCAATGGTTCCAGGGCTCCGACGACTATCTCGTCGCCGCGCGCGCCGCCTGCGACCTGCCGGTGATCCGCAAGGACTTCATGGTCGATCCGTGGCAGGCGACCGAAAGCCGCTCGATCGGCGCCGACGCGATCCTCATCATCGTCGCCGCGCTCGACGACAACCAGATGGCGGAGATCGAGGCATCGGCGCGCGACTGCGGCATGGACGTGCTGGTCGAGGTGCACGACGCGCACGAACTCGACCGCGCGCTCAAGCTCAAGTCGCGACTGATCGGCGTCAACAACCGCGACCTGCGCGATTTCACCGTCGATTTCGCCCGCACCTACGAACTCGTCGACAAGGCGCCCGAGGGCTGCACCTTCGTCGCGGAGAGCGGGCTCGAAACGCGCGCCGATCTCGACGCGATGGCCGCACATGGCGTGCACTGCTTCCTGATCGGCGAGGCGCTGATGCGCGCCGACGACGTCGAGGCCGCGACCCGCGCGATGATCGGATGAGCGGCCTCACCCATCTCGACGCCGATGGCGCCGCGCATATGGTCGATGTCGGCGACAAGGCGGTGACCAGCCGCCGCGCCGTCGCCACCGGCCATATCGCGGTCGCCGCGGATGCGCTCGCCGCGATCCGCGACGGTGCGGCGAAGAAGGGCGACGTGCTCGCCGTCGCCCGCGTCGCCGGCATCATGGCGGCGAAGAAGACCGCCGAGCTCATCCCGCTCTGCCATCCTCTCCCCCTCACCCGCGTCACGCTCGATCTGGTGCTCGACGACACCGGCATCACCGCCACCGCGCTCGCCGCGACCGACGGCAAGACCGGCGTCGAGATGGAGGCGCTCACCGCCGTCTCGGTCGCGCTGCTGACCGTCTACGACATGGCGAAGGCGATGGACCGCGGCATGACGATCACCGGCATCCGCCTGCTCGAAAAGGCCGGCGGCAAGTCCGGCGACTGGCGCGCCTGACGCCATGGCGCTCTTGCCGATCGCCGAGGCGCAAGCCCGCCTGTTCACCTCGGCGGCCCCGGTCGCCGTCGAAGAGGTGCCGCTCGCTCAGGCGCACGGACGCTGGGCCGCCGCCGACGTCGGCGCCCACCGGACGCAGCCGGCGACCGATCTGTCGGCGATGGACGGCTATGCCATCCGCTTCGCCGACCTCCCCGGTCCCTGGACGTTGATCGGCGAAAGCGCCGCCGGCCGCCCCTTCGCCGGCGCGGTCGGCCCGGGCGAAACGGTTCGGATCTTCACCGGCGCGGCGATGCCCGCGGGCGCCGACACGGTGATGATCCAGGAGGAAGTCGCCGCCGACGGCACGGCAATCCGACTGACCGGCGAAGGTCCGCCGACGCACGGCCGCAACACCCGCCGCCGCGGCCTCGATTTCACCACCGGTGACCGGCTGATCGCGCAGGGCGAGCGGCTGACCGCCGCGCGGATCGCGGTCGCGGCGACCGGCGGGGTGGCGACGATCGCCGTCCACCGCCGCGTGCGGGTCGCGATCTGCGCGACCGGCGACGAACTGGTCGAGCCCGGCAGCGGCGCCTCGCCCGACGTGCTGCCCGAATCGAACCGCGCGATGCTGGCGGCGCTGCTCGCCGACCTGCCGATCGAGTTGATCGATCTCGGCATCCTCCCCGACGATCTCGCCACGTTGCGGGACGCCTTCGCCGGTGTCGAAGCCGATTTGCTCGTCACCACCGGCGGCGCTTCGGTCGGCGACCACGATCTCGTCCGCCCGGCGCTCGAGGCGGCCGGCGGCAGCATCGACTTCTGGCGGATCGCGCTGCGCCCCGGCAAGCCGATGATGGCGGGCCGGCTCGGCGACACGATCCTGCTCGGCCTGCCCGGTAATCCGGTGTCCGCGTTCGTCACCGCGTTGCTGTTCGTCAAACCGCTGGTCGCGCACCTCGCCGGCGCCGCCGACCCGCTACCGCGCACGACGATGACCATCCTCGGCGAGGACCTGCCCGCGAACGGGCCGCGCACCGACTATCTGCGCGCCGAGCTGCGCGACGGTCGCGCCTTTGCCTCGACCATCCAGGACAGTTCGATGCTCCTCACGCTCGCCCGCTCGCACTGCCTGATCGTGCGGCCGGTGGACGCGCCTGCCGCCAGTGCGGGCGACTCGGCAGAAATCCTCGTCATCGCTTGACGGGCGCCATCCTGTTCCCTAGAAGTTCCGCGTCTGTTCCGACGGGGAAGGTCCGCTCATGCTCACGCGCAAGCAACACGAGCTCGTTTGCTTCATCAACGACCGGCTGGAAGAAACCGGCATCTCGCCCTCGTTCGAGGAGATGAAAGAAGCGCTTGACCTGAAATCCAAATCGGGCGTCCACCGCCTGATCAGCGCGCTCGAGGAACGGCATTTCATCCGCCGCCTGCCAAACCGCGCCCGCGCGCTCGAAGTGCTGCGCATGCCGGAACGGTCGGAACGCAAGCCCGCGCCGGCAGCTCCGGCCGCGCCCCCTGCCAAGACCGGCAACGTCCGCCCCGCGGCGACGCCGGCTAACGACGTCATCGAGATCCCGCTGCACGGCCGCATCGCCGCCGGCGTGCCGATCGAGGCGTTCGAGGGAAGCTCGATGCTCGCGGTGCCGGCCGCTTTGCTCGGTTCGGGCGAACATTATGCGTTGGAAGTATCGGGTGATTCGATGGTCGAGGCGGGTATCCTCGACGGCGATTATGCGCTGATCCGCCGGACCGAAGTCGCCCGCGACGGCGAGATCGTCGTCGCGCTGATCGACGACAGCGAGGCTACGCTCAAATACTTCCGTCGCGAGGGCGCGATGGTCCGGCTCGATCCGGCCAACCGCGCCTATGAACCGCAACGCTACGTGCCCTCGCACGTCCGCGTGCAAGGCAAATTGTCGGGCATCCTGCGCCGCTACGATTGAGCCGCCGGCGGGATCGCATATGGGCCTCCATGTAGGCCGAACGCTTTCCACCCTCTCTCGGTCACCCCGGACTTGTTCGAGACCTCTGCGAACGTCATCCCAGTGCTCCTGCGAAAGCAGGAGCCCAGGAGCCCGGAACGCCATACGCCGTTGTTCTGCTTGGCTCTGGACTCCTGCGTCCGCAGGAGCACTGGCGGACTTTCACGGGGCACCCCATCGACGCTTTCTATGGTGCTCGCCCGTCACCGCCGGCATGACCCGCACGGCAGCGAACCACGGATGCGCATCCCCGTCGCGTCGCACCGTCCGCACCTCGCCACCCGCGAAGGTCACCGCGACCCCGCCGGTCCGCCGCAGCATCGGTGCGTCCAGCCGGAGCCAGCGCGGCCGGCACGCCCGCGGCAGATGGCGTTCGCTCACCACCACATCCGCTCGCGCGCAGGCCGTCGCGAGCTCGTCGCGGTTTACCGGATACAGGCTCCGCGTCGCCAGCACCCGCCAGCGCCGCCCGCCCGCATCCACATCGACCGCACAGGCATCGCGCGTGCAGCGCGCCGCCGCCTGCTCCCCCAATAGCATCCCCGCGTCGGCGCCGCCATTTTCGGCGAGCATGTCCCGCGTATAGTCCCCAGCCCGATCACGCAGCAGCGCCAGCCCGCCGCCGACACGCACCGCCATATGCCGCCCGTCGCCCGTCACCAGCAGGTCGGGCGCGGGCGTCAGCCACGTCCAGCCCGCCCCGATAACGAGCGGTACCACGCCGAGCCGCCGCCATCGCGTCCGCCACAGGGCCAACCACAATCCCCCGGCCACGAGAAGCGCGAATGCCGCCGCCGGCATCGACGGCAGCGCAAGCGACGATCCCGGCGCCGCGGCGACGGCATGGGCGAGGATCAGCAACACGCGCAGGGCAAGGTCGGTCGCCCACCAGACCGGCCCGCCGCAGCCCGCGGCGTCGAGCAATAAAGCCAGCGCCTCCAGCGGCATCACCACGAAGGTGGTGAGCGGGATCGCAACGATGTTCGCCGCCGCGCCGTAGAGCCCCGCTTTGTGGAAATGATAGACCGCGATCGGCATCAGCGCCGCCTCGACGACCAGCCCGGTGAGCAGCAGCGACACCAGCGACCGCAGTACGCGAGCCATTCGCCCCTCCTCGCGCGGCGCGAACCACGATTCGATACGCGGATGCTCGTGCAGCGCGACGATCGCCGCGATCGCCGCGAAGGACAGTTGGAAGCTCGCGCCGGTCATCGCCTCCGGCCAGACGAGCAGCACCGTCATCGCGCCCGCGGCGACCAGCCGCAACGTCACCGCCTCGCGCCCGAGCACCAGTGCCCCCAGCACCAGCAGCGATGCGACGCAGGATCGGATCGTCGGCACCTGACTGCCAGTGAGCCAGGTATAGCCGATCGCCGCCAGCGCTCCTGCCGCCGCCGCGACCAGCGGCAACCGGACGCGGATCGCCAGCCACGGCCACAAGGCGAGCAGCCGCATGACCAGCAGCATCGTCGCACCGACGGCTGCGGTGATGTGCAACCCGCTGACCGACAAGAGATGCGCGAGGCCGGCACGGCGCATCGCTTCCGAATCGTCCGGGGTGATCGCACCCTCGTCACCGGTGGCAAGCGCGGCCGCGATCCCGCCGCGGCTGCCGTCCAGCCGGGCGGTGATATGATCGGTCAGCCGCGTCCGCAGGCCACCCCCCGCCGGGGCGGGCCGGATCACCGTCACCGGCGCGAAACCACGCCCGGTCGCGCCGATACCCGCGAACCACGCCACCCGTGCGAAATCATAGGCGCCGGGCACCGCGGCGTCGGGCGGCGGCATCAGTCGCGCCCGCAGCCGGACGACCGCACCCGCCCCCAGGTCCGCCGGTACGTCCGCCGCGGCGAGATTGACCCGCAGCCGCGTCGGCAGGCCCTGGCCGGCGTCGGCGCGGATCGTCAGCCGCATCAGTCCGCGCGCGATCAACGGCTCGGCCCGCTCGACGCTGCCGCGTACCACCGCGACGACCGGGCGTGCGAGCACCGGTTCGGCGACCCGCTCCGCCCGCCACCAGATCAGCGCCAACCCGGCGGCGACGGCCACGGCACCGAGCGCGACGACCCGCGCAGCCCGGTCGCCGCGTGCCAACCCGATGGCGGCGAATGCCACGGCGGCGCACAGCAGCAGCGTCGTCGTCCACGTCCGCGGATCGGGCAGCACGAACCACGCCGCGATCCCGCCACCGAATGCCACCGGCAGCCACAGCACCAACTGATCGCGTTCCGCCTCCAGCCATTCTTCGATACCGACGCGCAACCGTTCCATGGCGCGGGGCATTTGAAGGCGCAGAAGCCGCGTGCTAGGGCCCGCGGCGGCCGCTCCGGCCGTCACGTCTCGAACCTTGGGAGCAAGCGCGGTTGAGCGCCACGAACGATAATCCTGCGACGATCGTCACGCGCTTCGCGCCGTCGCCGACCGGCTATCTGCATCTCGGCGGTGCGCGCACCGCGCTGTTCAACTGGCTCTACGCGCGCCATCATGGCGGCACGTTCCTGCTGCGCATCGAGGACACCGATCGCGCCCGCTCCACCCAGCCGGCGATCGACGCGATCCTCGGTGGGCTCAAATGGCTCGGCCTCGACTGGGACGGCGACGCCGTCTTCCAGTTCGCCCGCGCCGACCGTCATGCCGAAGTCGCGCATCAGATGGTCGCCAGCGGCCATGCCTATCGCTGCTACATGACCGCCGAGGAGATCACCGCGCAGCGCGAAGCGGCGCAGGCGGCGAAGCAGCCGCTGCGCATCCGCTCGCCATGGCGCGACGCCGATCCGGCGACGGCACCTGCGGGCCAGCCCTTCGTCGTCCGCCTCAAGGCGCCGCGCGACGGCGCGACGACGATCGAGGATCGCGTCCAGGGGTCGGTGACCGTCCAGAATGCCGAACTCGACGATCTGATCCTCCTGCGCTCGGATGGGACGCCGACGTACATGCTCGCGGTGGTGGTCGACGACCATGACATGGGCGTGACGCACGTCATTCGCGGCGACGACCATCTCAACAACGCCTTCCGCCAGCTGCCGATCTACAAGGCGAACGGCTGGCCCGAGCCGATCTACGCGCACATTCCGCTGATCCACGGCACCGACGGCGCCAAACTGTCGAAGCGTCACGGCGCGGTCGGCATCGAAGCCTATCGCGACGAATTGGGCATATTGCCGGAAGCCTTCGACAATTACCTCCTGCGCCTCGGCTGGGGCCATGGCGACGACGAGATCATCAGCCGCGAGCAGGCGACCGAATGGTTCGACCTCGCCGGCGTCGGCAAGAGCCCGTCGCGCTTCGACCTCAAGAAGCTCGAGAATCTCAACGGTCATTATATCCGCGCCGCCGACGATGCCCGCCTCGCCGCGCTGATCGCGCCGATCGGCGGCTATGCCGACACGGAGCTGCTGACCCGCGCGATGCCGGTGCTCAAGGCGCGCGCCGCCAACCTCAACGAACTGAGCGAGGGCGCGCGCTTCCTGTTCGCCAACCGCCCGCTCGACCTCGATCAGGCAGCTTCGGACCTGCTCGGCGGCACCGCACCCCGGCTTCTCGCTGCGCTGCACGCCGCGCTTGACGCGGTGCAGCAGTGGGATCAGGAGGCTCTCGAAGCAGCGGTACGGCAGGTCGCCGAGGCCCAGGGCGTCAAGCTCGGGCAGGTCGCCCAGCCGCTCCGCGCCGCTCTCACCGGGCGCAAGACATCGCCCGGAATCTTCGACGTGCTCGCGCTTCTCGGCAAAGAGGAAAGCCTCGGCCGGATCGCGGACCGAATGGCAGTCTGATAGGAAGGACAACGACATGACCGACGCCGCCAAAGTATCCGTGGACGGTAAGGATTTCGACTACCCGGTCATGTCCGGCACGGTCGGGCCGGATGTCGTCGACATCCGGAAGTTCTATGCGCAGACCGGCGACTTCACCTACGATCCGGGCTTCACCTCGACGGCGTCGTGCCAATCGAAGCTGACCTATATCGACGGGGACGAAGGCGTTCTGCTGCACCGCGGCTATCCGATCGGCGAGCTGGCGGAAAATTCCAGCTTCATGGAGGTCGCCTATCTGCTGCTCAACGGCGAGCTGCCCGAGAAGGGCGAGCTGGCGCAGTTCGAGCATACGATTTCGCGGCACACGATGGTGCACGAGCAGCTCGCGACCTTCTTCCGCGGCTTCCGTCGCGACGCCCATCCGATGGCGATCCTCTGCGGCGTCGTCGGCGCGCTGTCGGCCTTCTACCACGATTCGACCGACATCCACGATCCGGTGCAGCGTACGATCGCCAGCCACCGCCTGATCGCCAAGATGCCGACGATCGCCGCGATGGCGTACAAGTACAGCGTCGGCCAGCCCTTCCTGTATCCGGACAATTCGCTCAGCTACACCGGCAACTTCCTGCGCATGACCTTCGGCGTCCCGGCCGAGCCTTATGAGGTCAATCCGGCGGTCGAGAAGGCGATGGATCGCATCTTCATCCTCCACGCCGACCACGAGCAGAATGCCTCGACCTCGACCGTGCGCCTCGCCGGCTCGTCGGGTGCCAATCCGTTCGCGTGCATGGCGGCGGGCATCGCCTGTCTGTGGGGCCCGGCGCATGGCGGCGCCAACGAGGCGGCGCTCAACATGCTGCGCGAGATCGGCACGCCCGAGCGCATCCCCGAGTTCATCGCCCGCGCCAAGGACAAGAACGATCCGTTCCGCCTGATGGGCTTCGGCCATCGCGTGTACAAGAATTACGATCCGCGCGCGACGGTGATGCAGAAGACCGTGCGCGAGGTGTTCGACGCACTCAAAGTCAACGATCCGCTGTTCGACACCGCGCTGCGGCTCGAGGAACTGGCGCTCAGCGATGATTATTTCATCGAGAAGAAGCTGTTCCCGAACGTCGACTTCTACTCGGGCGTGATCCTGTCGGCGATCGGCTTCCCGACCTCGATGTTCACCGTGCTCTTCGCGCTCGCCCGCACCGTCGGCTGGGTCGCGCAGTGGAACGAGATGATCACCGATCCCGACCAGAAGATCGGCCGTCCGCGCCAGCTCTACACCGGCCCGACGCAGCGTAGCTACGTTCCGGTGGACCAGCGCTGATGCGCCGCGCCCGGCCGGTCCTGCTCTCCATCGGCGTGCTGATGGCGCTGATGGGGATGCTGTGGATCGGTCAGGGCCTGGGCTACGTCCACTGGCCCGAATCGAGCTTCATGCTCGACCAGCGGCCGTGGGCCGACCGCGGCGTCGCGCTGGCGGTCGCAGGGCTGCTGCTGATCCTGGTGGCGCGACGGATGCGGCGGTAGAAGCGTCGATCGCCTAATTCCTCCCCCGCCAGGCGGAGGGGGACCGGTCGGCGCCAGCTGAATGGTGGAGGGGGAAGAAAAGCGGGAGCTTTATAAGCGGGTTCCCACCCTTTCCTCCCCCTCCGTCACGGCTTCGCCGTGCCACCTCCCCCTAGCGGGGGAGGAGTATCCCGTATAACTCCGCCGGTTCCAAACGCTGCCGATCCCCGACAGCCCGTGGCGATGCCCCTAAATCGGCAGCGACAATGTGAACCGCGCACCGTCTCCCGGCACGCTCTCCACGCCAAGATCGCCCCCCATCGCCCGCGCCAGCCGGCGCGCGATATAGAGGCCGAGGCCGTTGCCGCCCGCCTCGCTCGGATCGACCCGCTCGAACTTCTCGAAGATGCGCGCCTGGTCCTCCGGCGCGATGCCCTTGCCCTGATCCGCGACGACCGCTTCGGCCATGTCGCCGCTGCGGCTGACGGTGACGCTCACCACGCCACCCTCGGCCGAATAGCGCAGCGCATTGCCGATCAGATTGACCATGATCTGCAAGGCCCGGCGGAAATCCCCGGAGGCCGGCACGCGCAGGTCCGGCAAGGGGCGCGCGATCGCCACGCCGGCATTGGCGGCGCGAACCGACAGCAGGCCGGCCGCGCGCCGGGCGACGTCGACAAGATCGATCGCCTCGGTTTCCAGTGAGAAATCGGCGCGCTCGACCGCCTGCAGATCGACGAGGTCGTCGACCAGTCCGAGCAGATGGCGACCGGCATTGGCGATATCCGATGCATAATCGACATAGTCGCGTTGCACTGGCCCCTCCGCCTCGGCGTGGATCGTGTCGGCGTGCGCGATGATCCGCGCGAGCGGCGAGCGCAACGCGCGATCGAGCCCCTCGGTGAAGTGGGTCGAGATCGTCGCCTCGACCGGCGCAGGCGCGGTTTCCGCGACGCGCGCCACGCCGGCCAGCCCGGCGAAATCGCCCGCGGCATCTTCCTTGACCGTCGCGGTCAGCAGCATGCGCGTATCGCCGCTGCGTAGCCGCGCGCGCTGCTCGTCGAACGGGCGCCGCCGCGCCACCGCCTCGAGGATCGGCAAGGCGCCACTCTCGGTCGCATCGAGCGTGAACAGCGAAGTCAGCGGCTGGCCGAGCAGCCCGAGCGCATCGAGCCCCAGCCGCCGCGCCGGATCGATCGAGACGAAGGTCAGTCGCAGGCCGGCGTCGGTCTCCCACGACATCGCGCCATCCTCGATCACCGTCGCCAGCGGTCGTTCCGCGACAGGCTGCGGGCGCAAGCCGCGCCAGCCGCTCACCGCCATCCGCACCCCCTCGCCGTCCGGCTGCACCCGCACCCAGAGTTCGAGGTCCGCGTCCTGATCGGCGACCGTCACCGACCGCGACACCAGGATGCCGAGTCGCCGCGCGAGCCGCACCACCGTCGCCAGCTGCGGGATCGCCAGCGTCGCCCCGATCGCCCCGCCGGCCTGATCGTTGAGCGCCATCAGCGCCGGGTCGGCGGCGATCAACCGCCCCTCGCCGTCGAGCGAGGCATGGCTCAGCGGCATGTCGGGAATGCTGTCGACCCTCATCGCACCGCCTCGCGAGTGAGCGCCGCGATCGCCATGCGCAGATCGTGGTGCAGCGTCAACGGCGCCAGCGCCGACCGCGCCGCCTCCGCCGACACCGTGACGATCGCGTCGAGATCGTCGGCGAACGCCTCGATGTCGCGGCGCGGGTCAGCATCCGCCAAGGCGAGGGCGATCCGTGCGATCGCGCTCCGGTCGAGCCCGGCCGCCCGCAAGGCCAGCCACAGCCGGTCGCCTTCGGGTTCGAGGACGATCGTCCGCGCGCCCTCGAAGTCGAGATCGACCGCCCGGCCGAGCACCGCGATGAACAGCAACAGCCGCCGGTCGCCCAGCGTTTCGATCAGCAGTTCGCCGACCTCGTGCGGGCGCGCGTCGATCGCCGCCGCCAGCCGCACCGCGGCAGCTTCGGGGCGCTGCCCCTCGTCGTGTGCGGCGAGATTGCGTTGTGCCGCCTCAACGATTGCGCGGTCGACGCCGCCGTCCTCGCCGCCCGCAGCGACCTGCGCCTCGCGGATCGCGGCCGCGACCCACCAGACCAGTTGATGATGGCGTTCGGCGGGCAGGATGCCGGTCACCACCCCGCCCTGCTCGGCAGCGGCGCGGCGCCGGGTCTCCGCCGACAGCAACGCGCGCGCGGCTGCGGCGACGACGCCGTCGTCGACCTCGGCGAGCCGGACCAGCAGGCTCGCCTGTTCCGGGGTCGCGGCGCTGGGCGCGAGGCGCGCGGCGATAAGATCGCAGGACACCTGGGCGAGCAGCTCGTCGATCAGCAGCCGGTCGCGCAGCAGCCCGGCGCGGGACAGTCGCCGCACCACGTCGTCCTGCGCCGTCAGCAAATGCTCGGCGCGTGTTTCGGCACCGCGTCCGGACAGGATGCGCGCCGCATGACGACGGATCTCCGTCTCGATCCCCTGCACGACGCCGCTCAGCACCCGGCCCAGCGTCAGCCGCGTCCGCTCGTCGAGCCGCGCCTCTTCGGCGAGGAAGAAGTCCGCGATCGCTCCCGTCAGGCGCGCGTCCGCCCGCGCGGCGAGCCGGCGCGCTGCATTGATACGGGTGTCCAGCACATCCCGCTCCGTCTGTTCCGGTCCGACCGCCATGGCCTGACGCTACCTCTCTATCATTAAGACAGCGCTAAGGGTGCCGCCGCAATCGTTCGATTGCAGCGGCAAGCGTGGCGGCGGCGTAGACGGCGGCGAGACCGAGCCCGACGGCGGGCGCCGAGACGATCGCACCGCACCAGACGAGCAACAGATAGGCGGGCGCACTGCCCCACCAGCTCCGCCGCGGTCGATGCCCGAGCGCGCGTTCGCCGAGCACCGCGAGAAGGACGAGACCGATCGCAAGGACCTCCGGCGCGCCGTCCGCCTGTGCCTGCGCAGCCTGTCGACCGTAGAACAACGCCGCCAGCGCCGGCAGGCCACCGGCAAGCCGCTGCAACCAGCGCTCCGCCGCCGGCTCGTCGCGCAGGTCCGCCAGCGTCGCGGCCAGCGACAGGCCGAGCGTGCCGAGCACCGTCAGCAACAGCCCCGATCCGGGATAGGCGATGGCGATCAACGTCAGCCCGAGCACGCCGACGACTCCCGCGCCCGCCGCCACCGCGGTCGCCGGCACCGCGCGCGGGACGAGCAACGGGATCACCGCGCGCGCGAGCGGCGCCGTGACGAATCGCTCGAACCAGCCGCTGCGGCCGGAGATCATCGCCGCCAGCACCGTCCGCCCCCGCGCCTCCAGCGCCGCCGCGGCATGGCCGACGCCGTGGCCGCCGCGGATCGCCTCCTGCGGCAGCAGCACGTGCACCGCATGCGCCTGCGAGGCGAGGCGCACCAGCGTCGACTGGACGTCATAGTCGCGCGGCATCGCGGCCAGTTCCGCGAGCCGGCGCGGATCGAGCCGCGCCACCCCCGCCCAGACCATGCCGCTGCCCACCCGCTCATAGCCGAGCGCCGCCTGATCCTCGGGCATCACCAGCAGCGCGTCGCCGCCGTCCCGCGCCAGCGCCACCAGCGTCTCCGCGGTCGTCGTCAGGCCGTCGGCGAGCATCAGCACGCGGGCCAGCGGGTGGAGCTTCTCCGCCGCCTCGGCCGCGGTGCGGACCGTATCGACCGCGACACCGCGCTTGCCGATCCGGCTGATCGCCCCGAGCAATTCCGGCGTCAGCCGCGCGACGAGGATCACGATCTGCGACGCGCCCGATGCGATCAGCAGGCGTGCCTGATATTCGATGAGCGTCACGCCGCCGAACGGCAGCGTCGCGGTCAGCATCGCGGGCCGATCATCCGCGTCGTGCATGGCGAAGAGAAGGCCGGCGAGCATCCGGCCGCTGTTAGGCGGTGATGCCGCCCCTGCCTAGAGCCACGCGCGCTTTGTCGCGCGTCGCATCAGAGCCGGTCGATCGACCGTCGCAGCTTGGCGAGCAGTGCCGCATCGTGGGGCAGTTCGGCCGCCTGCGTCGCGAGCGCCATCAGACGGACCGCGCCGAAGCTCGCCGCCAGCCCCTTCAACCGCGCCGCCGCACCGCGCCATTCGTCATCGTCCTGCGCCGCCTCCAGCGCCACCAGGCCGCGCTGCGCGCTCTCGACGAACGCCAGCCGCAACTCGGCGATCAGCGCCGGTTCGTCCCCCACTGCCGCGGCCAGCGCCGCATCGATCGCACCTGGATCATAAGCCATCGCCGGTATGTAGCGCCGCGCTGCTTAACCAAGTGTTGCGGTTTTGCTTTATGAGGGTCGCGAAGACGGATAGGTTCGCCATCGAAGAACGGGGGTTCCATGATCATCGACATGCGGGCAGACAGCGCCACCAGCGACGCTTACGCCTCTGGTGAGCACGATCGGATCGGCGGCTATATGGCGGAAAACGAAGGCGAATGGCAGGCCGAGCCGCTTCCCTGGACGGACGCGGCCGAGCCGGAGTCACCCCGGTCCGCATGGCTGCCGCCGGTGCTCGCGCTGCTCGTCTCGCTGCTCTGGCTGGGCGGCATGCTGTGGCTGGCGCGCGATCAGCTGCCGTTCCTGCTGCCCGTCGACCTCGCGCAGTTCATCGCCGCGCTCGCGGTCGTGCCGGTGCTGATCGGCATCGTCTACCTTCTTGCGATGCGGACCAGCCGGCGCGAGGCGCGGCGGTTTGGCGCCACCGCCGCGGCGATGCGCGCCGAGGCCGCGAGCCTCGAACGCACCGTCGCGATGCTTTCGCACGCGCTCGACGGCAACCGCCGCCAGCTCGCCGAACAGGTCGCGACGCTCAAAACCATGGGCGACACCGCCAGCGAACGCCTCACGTCGGTCAGCCGGGGCATGGCCCAGCAAATCGACCAGGCAGAGGCCCACGCCTACGCCCTCTCCCAAGCCGCCACCGATGCGCAGCAGAGCCTCGGCGTGCTGCTTGCCTCCTTGCCGCGCGCGCAGGCCGATGTCCTCGATATCCAGCATCTGCTCGACGATACCGGGCTTGCCGCGAGCGAGCATGCCGCGGCGCTGTCGGCGCAGCTCGCGGCGCTTGCCGAACGTGGCCGCGAGGCGGAGAACGTCACCGGTAGCGCGGCGCAGAAGCTCGCAGCGCATATCGCCCGCATGGAGGCGACCAGCGAAACCGCGAGCGCACGGCTCGAAGCCGTTACCGGCAGCATGTCGGACGCGGTCGATGGCCTGCTCGACCGTACTGCCGATGCCGTAGACGAGGCGCGCAAGGGCATCGCCGTGCAGGGCGAGGCGATGCTGGCGATGCTGCGCGTCAATCAGGCGGCGCTCGACAGCGCCGCGCGCGACAGCGTCGATGCGCTTACCGAGCGGGTCGCGGGGCTGGAGGAGGTGATCGATCGCGTCACCTTGCGCCTGCACGACCAGCGGATGGCAAGCGAGGAACTGCTCGCCGGACTCGACGGCGGCATCGGGGAGGTCGAGACCCGCCTCGACCAGCTTCACGTGCACGGCGTCGATCGATCGCAGATGCTCGCCGCGTCGATCAGCGCGCTCGGCGGCTCCGCCGACGCAATGACCGAGGCGTTGCGCGCCGGCGACGTCATGGCATCGCGGACGATCTCCACCACCGAATCCTTGCTGATCGCGCTCGATGCCGCGGCGCGCGAGATCGACGAGACGCTGCCCGAGGCGCTCGGCCGACTCGATGCCAAGGTCCTCGCCAGCAAGCAGGTCGTCGTCGCCGCCAAGCCCGAGCTGCTGGCTTTGGTCGCCGCCGCGGAAAGCACGCACGAGGCGATCGAGGCGATCGCCGGCGTCATCTCCGAACAGAGCGGCACGCTGGATCAGCTCTCGGGCACCCTGCTGCAGACGTTGAGCGAGGGGCGTGCCAAGGCGGATGCGCTCGGCATGATGGTCGACGAAACGATCGAACGGACCCACCGCTTCGCCGAGGACGCCGCGCCGCGGCTGGTCGACGCCTTGCTCCGCGTCCGCGAGACCGCGACGGTCGCTGCCGACAAGGCGCGGGAAACGCTTTCCGCGGTCATCCCCGATGCCGCCGCGCAATGGGAGCAGGCGGGCGCCGAGGCGATGCGCCGCGCCACCGGCGACACCGTCGAGCGTCAGGTCCGCGCCATCGCCGATGCGACCGGCGAAGCGGTCGAGGCGGCGACCCGCGCGACCGAGCGGCTGTCCGCACAGGTCCGCCAGATCCTCGAACAGACCGCGCTGGTCGAAACGAAGATCGATCAGGCACGCAACGAGCGCGACGAAGCCGAACACGATACGTTCGCCCGTCGCGCATCGCTGCTGATCGAATCGCTTCACTCGGCGTCGATCGACATCACCAAGGCGTTCGCACCCGAAATCTCGGACAGCGCCTGGGCGGCCTATCTGAAGGGGGACCGCGGCGTCTTCACCCGCCGTGCGGTCCGCGTGCTCGACCCCGCCGACGCCCGCGACATCGCCCGGCTGTACGACGACGACGAGACGTTCCGCGAGGCGGTCAATCGCTACATCCACGACTTCGAGAGCATGTTGCGCAACATCCTCGCCCAGCGCGACGGCTCGCCGCTGAGCGTGACCTTGCTGTCGTCCGACATGGGCAAATTGTACGTCGCCTTGGCGCAGGCGATCGAGCGGCTGCGCTGAGCCACAGGCACGGCGATCAGTTGATCGTCGTATGTTCCGGAGAGGATCGATCGTCGGTGAGATCGTCGATCGCCATCGCGATGCGCGCGGCGATATGGTGCCGCCCCTCCTCGTCCATCAGCACGAGCGCGCGGGTCAGCAGATCGAGCGTCTGAAGGCTGGTCGGGGTCACGCGCGCGGCCTTCCACGATCGGGCGGCCCCGGCGGCCACCCCGTCCCGCACCATAACAGATTCAGGACGCGGAATGCTGGCGGCGAGGTGACATCGGCGTCATCTCGCATGCTCACACCGCGTTATACACCGCCTCGCGATTGAAGAGGTCGAGCATCTGCGGCGTGACCCAGCCGAAGCGGTAATTGGCGAAGAACAGGACGAACAGCAGGGTCGCGACGATCGTCACGCGGATCGCGAGCCGGCCGAGGCGGAAGTCGTGCGGGGCGCTTTCGGCCTGCCCGGCGACATAGTCGCCCCCCACCTCGCGCGTCGTGCGGACGCCCCAAGGCAGGACCAGGAAGACCGAAAACGCCCAGAACAGGACGTAGATCGCCAGTATCGACGTCCAGCGCACGGGAGATCAGGCCTCGACGATCAGCACGTCGACGATCGGCTTCTTGCCGGTCCAGCGCGTCGCGACGCGACGCACCGCGAGGCGGATGTCCTCGCGACGGCGGTCGAGCTCGCGCTTCTGGCCCTTCATCGCCTCGGCAGCGGCTTCGGCGGCATCCTCGACGAACGCGGCGCGATCCTCCTCGACCGGCACGCCCTGGACGCGAATCTGCGGCCGGCCGAGCGCGCGCCCGTCGCGACCGATCGCCACCGCGACCGAGATCTGGCCGTTGATCGCCAGACGGCGCCGCTCGTTGATCGTCGAGCCGTCCGCCGGCAGGATCACGTCGCCGTCGAGCACCAGCCGGCCGACACCGGCATTGCCGATCTTCTCGACCTTGCCCGGCAGCAGGCGCAGGATGTCGCCGTCGCTCTGCACGATCGACTGCGGCACGCCCTCGCTCAGTGCGAAACGGGCATGCTCCATCATGTGGCGCATCTCGCCGTGGACGGGGATCAGCACCTCGGGGCGGATCCACTTGTACATCTGCGCGAGTTCCGGGCGGCCCGGGTGACCGGAGACATGGACGTGCGCCTGACGCTCGGTGATCATCACCACGCCCTTGCCCGCCAGCGTGTTCTGTATCTTGCCGATCGCCACCTCGTTGCCGGGGATCTGCTTCGACGAGAAGATCACCGTGTCGCCGAGGTCGAGCTTGATCGTGTGCGAGCCGTCGGCGACGCGGGCCAGCGCGGCGCGCGGTTCACCCTGGCCGCCGGTGGCGACGATCAGCACTTTGTTCTTGGGCAGGCGCATCGCCGTCTCGGGATCGACCGTCTCCGGAAAGTCGCCGAGATAGCCGGTGGCACGCGCGACCTTCAGGATCCGGTCGAGCGAGCGGCCGGTGACGCACAATTTACGCCCGGTCTCCTTGGCCACCTGACCCAGCGTGTGCAGCCGCGCAGCGTTCGAGGCGAAGGTGGTGACGAGCACCCGCCCCTTGGCCTTGGCGACCTGTTCGGCGAGCCCGACCCGCACCGACGCTTCCGACCCCGACGCGTCCTTGTTGAAGACGTTGGTCGAGTCGCAGACGAGCACGTCGACACCGGCATCGCCGATCCGACTGAGCTGTTCGGGACTGGTCGGCTTGCCGATCACCGGGGTGGGATCGAGCTTCCAGTCGCCGGTGTGGAACACCCGGCCGGCCTTGGTTTCGATGACCAGCGCATTGGGCTCGGGGATCGAGTGCGACAGCTCTATGAAGCTGACGCCGAACGGCCCGATCTGCACGCCGGCGATGCCGCCGTCCTTGCCCGGCTGGATGACGCGCAGCTTGACGCGATTGGCGTTGCCCTCTTCCTCCAGCTTGCCGCGGATCAGCCCGGCGGTGAACGGCGTCGCGTAGAGCGGCACGCCGAGGTCCTCGGCGAGATACGGCAGCGCGCCGATATGATCCTCATGGCCGTGGGTCAGCACGATGCCGACGAGATCGTTGATGCGATCCTCGATGAACGACAGATCGGGCAGGACGATGTCGATGCCGGGATAGGCCGCATCGGCGAAGGTCACGCCGCAATCGACCATCAGCCATTTGCCGGCATGGCCGTAGAGATTGACGTTCATGCCGATCTCGCCGGAGCCGCCGAGAGCACAGAAGAGAAGTTCGTTGGTCTTGGGAGTCATTTAGGTCTTTCAAAGAATGTGGCGCCCGGCGGGCCGATGGATGGCGCGAGCGCGTCTCAGCCGATATGGGCGTTTTGGTACATGATCGCCAGCCCCTGTATCGTCAGGTCCGGCTCGATGACGTCGAACACGTCGGTATGCTGTTCGAACAACGTGGCGAGGCCGCCGGTGGCGATGACCTTGACCGGGCGGCCGATCTCCGCCTTCATCCGTCCGACCAGCCCTTCGATCATTGCGATATAGCCCCAATAGATGCCGATGGTCATCTGATCGACCGTGTTGCGGCCGATCACGCTGCCGTTGTTCTTGGGCGCCTCGATCGCGATCCGCGGCAGCTTGGCGGCGGCGCTGACCAGGGCGTCGAGCGACAGGTTGATGCCGGGCGCGATGATCCCGCCCTTGTACGCGCCCGAATAATCGCTCGCGTCGAAAGTGGTCGCGGTGCCGAAGTCGATGACGATCAGGTCGCCGTCATGCAGCGCATGCGCGGCGATGGTGTTGACCGCGCGGTCGGCGCCGAGGCTCTGCGGCTCGTCGACGTCGAGCACGATGCCCCATTCCACCGGCGCGCGGCCGGCGATCAGCGCCTCGCTGTGGAAGTATTTCTGGGCCAATACCTGAAGATTGTGCAGCGCGCGGGGCACGACGGTGGCGATGACGACCGCGTCGACCTGGCTGCGGTCATAGCCTTCGAGCGCGAGCAGCTGGCTGAGCCAGACGGCATATTCGTCGGCGGTGCGCCGCGGATCGGTGGCGATGCGCCAGCGTGCCTTGATCGTCCGCCCCTCGACCAGCGCGAAGACGACATTGGTATTGCCGGCATCCACCGCGAGCAGCATCGTCAATCCTTCAGGACAGAAACGTCGGCGGCGTGAATGACATGCCGCTCGCCCGACGCCAAGCGCAGGATGAGCGCGCCGTCCGCGTCGAGCCCGTCGAACAGGCCGTCGCGCGTGCCGCCGTCCGGCAGTCGCACGCTGAGCGCGGTGCCGACCGGATGCGCTGCGGCGAGCCAGGCATCGCGGACCGCGGCAAGCCACTGCCCGCGCCACACCGTCAGCCAGCGGCCGAAGGCTTCCGCCAGTACGTCGAGGAAAGCCTCCGCAGTCACCACGGCCCCGGCGGCGGCGAGGCTCGTCGTCGCGCGATCGGGAAGATCGGGGTGATGCGCCAGATTGACCCCAATGCCGACCACCACCGCGTCCTCGCAGCGTTCGAGCAGGATGCCGGAGAGCTTGGCGTCGCCGATCAGCAGATCGTTGGGCCATTTCAGCCGGGCGGCGTCGGGCAGGAAGACGCTCACCGCCCGTTGCAGCGCCACCGCGGCGACCAGCGCCAGCGTCGCAGCCGGGGGATCGGCGGGGCGGAGGCGGACCAACGTGCTGGCGTAGAGATTGCCGGGTTCGGACACCCACGGGCGCCCGAGCCGGCCCTTGCCGGCGGTCTGGCGCTCGGCGCGGAGCCAGAGCCCCTCCTCGGCGCCCTCGCGCGCGAGGAGGCGCATGTCGGCGTTGGTCGAGCCCGTCTCCGCGACGGTCCGGATCGTCAAATCGCCGGGAACAGCGCGCGCGCCGCAGCCATCGTCCAGCCGCCGAGCAGCGGGATCGCCAGATAGCCGAGCGGCGAGACGAAGGCGGCGGTCAGCACGATCAGCCCGCCCTCGACCGGGTTGTTGCCCTTGGGGAAGGCCGGTGCCGGCTCGTCGAAGTACATCGTCTTGACGACGCGCAGATAGTAGTAAGCGCCGATCGTCGAGGCGGCGATACCGATCACCGCGAGCGGGAACAGGCCGGCGCGCACCGCGGCGTCAAACACCGCAAACTTCGCGTAAAAGCCGAACAGCGGCGGGATGCCGGCGAGGCTGAACATGAAGATGGCGAGCGCTGCCGCAAGGCCCGGGCGGGTGCGCGACATGCCGGACAAAGCCGCAATGCTTTCAACGGGTTGGCCCTCGTCGTCGCGCATCTGCAACACGATCAGGAACGAGCCCAGCGTCATCGCGATGTAGATCGTCATATAGATCAGCACGCCCGACACGCCCTCGGGCGTGCCGGCGGCGAGGCCGACCAGCGCGAAGCCGACGTTGTTAATCGACGAATAAGCGAGCAGCCGCTTGATGTTGGTCTGGCCGATCGCCGCCACCGCGCCGAGCAGGATCGAGGCAAGCGCGGCGAAGATCACGATCTGGCGCCACTGGTCGGTCGCCGGCCCCATCGCCTCGACCGCGACGCGGACCGCGAGGCCCATCGCCGCCACCTTGGGCGCGGAGGCGAAGAAGGCGGTGACCGGCGTCGGCGAGCCTTCGTAGACGTCCGGCGTCCACATGTGGAACGGCACCGCGGCGATCTTGAAGGCGATACCCGCGAAGACGAAGACCAGGCCAAACAGCAGGCCGAGCGACTGCGGGCCTGCATAAGCGGCGGCGATGCCGGTAAACAGCGTGGTGCCCGAGAAGCCGTAGACCAGGCTGATGCCGTACAGCAGGATGCCGCTCGCCAGCGCGCCGAGCACGAAATATTTCAGGCCCGCCTCAGCCGAGCGCGTGTCGCGGCGCATGAAGCTCGCCAGCACATAGGCGGCGAGGCTCTGGAGTTCGAGGCCGACGTAGAGCGTCAGCATGTCGCTCGCCGAAACCATCAGGCCCATGCCGGCGGCGGACAGCAGGATCAGCACCGGATATTCGGGACGCAGATCGTCACCGTGCGTGCGCTGGAAGAAGTCGGGCGCGATCACGATGCTCACCGCCGCGGCGACGAAGATCAGCACCTTGGCGAAGGCGGCGAAGGCGTCGGCACGATACAGGTCGTCGAACGCCGCCCCGCCGTAGCTGGCCGGGCCGAGCAAGGCGAGACAGGCGCCGGCGAGCACCGCGACCGCGGTCCACGAGACGGCCCGCGTCGACGCCGATCCGCCCCAGGCGGACACCAGCATCAGGACGACGGCGCCCGCGCCGAGGATCACCTCGGGCAGGGTCATGGCGAGATTGGCGGCGTAATCCATCAGTGAGCAATTCCGTGGGCGGCAGGCGCCGTGGCGAGGGGCTTGCCGGCAGTCGGCTGGGAATCGGAGACGGGCGTCGCGCGATCGATGCGGGCGAGCAGCACGCCGACATCCTTGCGCATCGGCGCCATGAAGCTCTCCGGATAGACACCCATCCACAAAGCGACGGCGGCGATCGGCGCGAGCAGCCACAATTCGCGATGCGACAGATCCTGCATCTCGCGCACGTCGTCCGACTTGATCTCACCGAAGACGACGCGGCGATAGAGATACAGCATATAGGCCGCGCCGAGGATGATGCTGGTCGTGCAGAGCAAGGCGATCCAGGTCGACACCTGATAGGTGCCCATCAGCGCCAGGAATTCGGCGACGAAGCCGCTGGTTCCGGGCAGGCCGATCGACGCCATGGTGAAGAACAGGAAGAAGAGCGCGTAGCGCGGCATGTTGATCGCCAGACCGCCGTAGCGGCTGATCTCACGCGTGTGCAGCCGGTCGTAGATGACGCCGACGCACAGGAAGAGCGCGCCCGACACCAGGCCATGGCTGAGCATCATGATCATCGCGCCCTCGATCCCCTGCCGGTTGAAGGCGAAGAGGCCGATGGTGACGATCGCCATATGCGCGACCGACGAATAAGCGATCAGCTTCTTCATGTCGGACTGCACCAGCGCGACGAGCGAGGTGTAGATCACCGCCACCGCCGACAGGCCGAAGATGAGCCAGGTAAGCTGGCCCGAGGCTTCGGGGAACATCGGCAGGCTGAAGCGCAGGAAGCCGTAGCCGCCGAGCTTGAGCAGCACGCCCGCGAGGATCACCGAACCCGCGGTCGGCGCCTGAACGTGCGCGTCGGGTAGCCAGGTATGGACCGGCCACATCGGCATCTTCACCGCGAACGAGGCGAAGAAGGCGAGCCACAGCCAGGTCTGCACGTGCGCCGGGAAGTCATAGGCCTGCAACGCCGGGATGCTCGACGTACCGGCGGTCTGCGCCATGTAGAGCATCGCGATCAGCATCAGCAGCGAGCCGAGCAGCGTGTAGAGGAAGAATTTATACGAGGCGTAGATGCGGTTCACCCCGCCCCAGATCCCGATGATGAGATACATCGGGATCAGCCCTGCCTCGAAGAACAGGTAGAAGAGGAACAGATCCTGCGCCGCGAAGGTGCCGATCATCAGCGTTTCCGTGAGCAGGAACGCCGCCATATATTCGGGCACGCGATTGGTGACCGAACGCCAGCTCGCGCCGATGCAGATCGGCATCAGGAACACGCTGAGCATGATGAGCATCAGCGCGAAACCGTCGATGCCGAGATCCCAGCGGAAGAAGCCGAACGCCGGGCCCTGCTCGACGAACTGCCATTGCGCGCCGCCGATGTCGTAATTGGCCCACAGCAGGATGCCGAGCGCCAGATCGACGAAGGTGGCGGCCAGCGCCAGCATGCGGGCGGTGGCGGCGGGTACGAACAGGCAGGCGATCGCCGCAAGCGCGGGGATCAGCAGCATGATCGAGAGGATGGGCAGCCCGCTCACTGTGCGATCGCCCAGGTGACGACGGCGGTCAGACCGATCAGCATGACGAAGGCATAGGTATAGACATATCCGTTCTGGAGCCGGCCCGCGAGCCGGCTGGAGAGCTGCACCACCCAGGCCGAGCCGTTCGGCCCGAACCGGTCGATCGTCTGTTCGTCACCGCGATGCCACAGCAGACGGCCGATGGCGAAGGCGGGACGGACGAAGATCAGGTGGTAGAGTTCGTCGAAATAATATTTGTGGACGAGGAAGCGGTACAGGATGCGGAACTGGTCCGCGACCGCCGCCGGGAAGCTCGGTGCCTTGATATAGGCATACCAGGCGGTGAACAGGCCGAGCAGCATCGCGATCGTCGCCGACAATTTGATCGGCACCGGCACCTCGTGCATCGCGTGCATCAGATGTTCGCGGAAGGCGATGTCGCCCTTCCAGAACAGCTCGCCCGCATCGGGTTCGACGAAATAGCGGTGGAAGACGAAGCCCGCCGCAATCGCGCCGATCGACAGGATGACGAGCGGCACCAGCATCGGCCACGGGCTTTCGTGCGGATGATAGCCGCCGGTCCCCGCGGGCAGGTCCTGCTGCGATGCGCCGTGCATCGACGGGCGATCGCCGCTGTCCTCGGCCTGCGCCGGATTGCCGTGCGCCTCGTCGGCATGGTGTGCGTCATGGCCATGCGCGTGGTGCGCATCGTGGCCGTGCGTTTCATGCGCATGATCGTCATGGCCGTGGCCATGCGCGTCGTGCAACGCGTGCTGGATATGCTCCGACGCGGCCCAGCGCGGCTTGCCCCAGAAGGTGAGGAACATCAGCCGCCACGAATAGAAGCTGGTGATCAACGCGACGAGCACGCCGACGAACCACACGCCCGGTTCGCCCGCCGCCCAGCCGGCCTCGATGATCGCGTCCTTCGAATGGAAGCCCGCGAACCCGATGCCGAGCGGATTGCCGAACACCGCGGGCAGGCCGACGCCGGTGATCGCCAGCGTACCCATCATCATGCCCCAGAAGGTCAGCGGGATGCTTTTGCGCAGCCCGCCGTAATAGCGCATGTCCTGCTCGTGGTGCATCGCGTGGATCACCGAGCCCGCCCCGAGGAACAGCAGCGCCTTGAAGAAGGCGTGCGTGAACAGGTGGAACATCGCCGCGCCATAGGCGCCGACGCCCGCCGCGAAGAACATATAGCCGAGCTGTGAGCAGGTCGAATAAGCGATGACGCGCTTGATGTCGGTCTGCACCATGCCGACGGTCGCGGCGAACAGGCAGGTCGCGGCGCCGACCGCCATGACGACGTGCAGCGCGGTCGGCGACATTTCGAACATCGGCGACAGGCGGCAGACCATGAAGACGCCGGCGGTGACCATCGTCGCCGCGTGGATCAGCGCCGACACCGGGGTCGGGCCTTCCATCGCGTCGGGCAGCCAGGTGTGCAGGCCGAGCTGCGCCGACTTGCCCATCGCGCCGACGAACAGCAGCAGGCAGAGCACCGTCATCGTATCGACGCGCATGCCGAGGAAGCCGATCGTCGAGCCCGCCATCGTCGGCGCCGCGGCGAGGATCGCCGGGATCGAGACGGTGCCGAACACCAGGAAGGTGCCGAAGATACCCAGCATGAAGCCGAGATCGCCGACGCGGTTGACGACGAAGGCCTTGATCGCGGCGGCATTGGCGGACGGCTTGCGGAACCAGAAGCCGATCAGCAGGTAGGAGGCGAGACCGACGCCTTCCCAGCCGAAGAACATCTGCACCAGCGTATCCGCGGTGACGAGCATCAGCATCGCGAAGGTGAACAGCGACAGATAGGCGAAGAAGCGCGGCTGGTCCGGGTCCTCACTCATATAGCCCCAGCTATAGAGGTGGACGAGCGCCGACACGCTGGTGATGACCACCAGCATGATCGCGGTGAGCTGGTCGACACGCAGCGACCAGTCGACCGCCATGTCGCCGCTGACGATCCATTTCAGCACCGGCACGACGGTCGCGGTGTTGGTGCCGGCGAGGAAGCCGAGGAAGATCGGCCAGCTCAGCAGGCACGAGAGGAACAGCGCGCCGGTGGTGATCGCCTTGGCCGGCACGAAGCCGATCGCCTTGTTGCCGAGCCCGGCAACGATCGCTGCCAGAAGCGGCAGGAACACGATGAAGAGGATGGAGGTCACCTGTATTTAGCCCTTCATCCGATTGACATCGTCGACCGCGATCGTGCCGCGGCCACGGAAATAGATCACCAGGATCGCCAGCCCGATCGCCGCCTCGCCGGCGGCGACGGTCAGCACGAACATCGCGAACACCTGCCCGACGAGATCGTGCAGATAGGCGGAGAAGGCGACGAGGTTGAGGTTCACCGCGAGCAGGATCAGCTCGATCGCCATCAGGATGACGATCAAATTCTTCCGGTTGAGGAAGATGCCGAGCACACCCATCGTGAACAGGATCGCCGCCACGACCAGATAATGCGTCAACCCAATCACAACTGCACCCCCTCGCCGACCGTCGGCTGGACGTTGCGCGTCGCATCCTGCGGACGGCGCGCGTTCTGGCGGCTGATGTTCTGGCCGCGGACGCCGCCACGCTGGCGATGCGTCAGCACGATCGCGCCGATCATCGCGACGAGCAGGACGAAGCCCGCTGCCTCGAACACGAAGAGATAGCGCGTATACAGCAGCTGCCCCATCGCCTGGATGTTGGGCACGTCGCCGTCGATCGGCGCGATGCGGCGGCTGATCTTGAGGCCGCCGGCGCTCCAGGCGCCGATGCCGATCAGGATCTCCGCCGCCAGCGCGACCGCGAGCGCGAGGCCGAGCGCGGCATAGCGCGCGACACCAGCGCGCAATTGCGCGACCTCGATGTCGAGCATCATCACCACGAACAGGAACAGCACGGCGACCGCACCGACGTAGACGATGACGAGGAGCATCGCGATGAACTCCGCCCCGACGAGCACCATCAGCCCCGCCGCGTTGAAGAAGGCGAGGATCAGCCACATCACCGAATGGACCGGATTGCGCGACGAAATCGTCATCGCCCCCGAACCGATCACGATGATCGCGAAGAGATAAAAGGCTATGGCCTGGATCACGAGTTGGTCGGCCCCCTAAGCCCGGAATCGAATGCGGCGCGCATTAACGGTATGGCGCATCGGCGGCAAGGTTCGCCGCGATCGCGCTTTCCCAGCGGTCGCCATTGTCGAGCAGCTTGGCCTTGTCGTAGATCAGCTCCTCGCGCGTCTCGGTCGAGAATTCGTAATTCGGGCCCTCGACGATCGCATCGACCGGGCAGGCCTCCTGGCACAGACCGCAATAGATGCACTTGGTCATGTCGATGTCGTAGCGCGTCGTGCGGCGGCTGCCGTCGTCGCGCGGTTCGGCCTCGATCGTGATCGCCTGCGCCGGACACACCGCCTCGCAGAGCTTGCACGCGATGCAGCGTTCCTCGCCGTTCGGATAGCGGCGCAGCACGTGCTCGCCGCGGAACCGCGGGCTGACCGGGTTGCGCTCATAGGGGTAGTTGATCGTCGCCTTGGGCTTGAAGAAATACTTCAGCGTGAGGGCGTGCGCCTTCACGAACTCCCACAAGGTGAACGACTTGATGATCTGTGCGACGCTCAAGAGCCCAATCCCGTCATTCGGTCGATCACGACGACCATCAATCCGATCGCGACGCCGATCAGCGCCCGATCCCGTAACGCCTGCGGCCGAAGGCCACGGGCGCTCATCCATTCGCTGGCCCGGCTCATCCGCCGACCGGCACGCGGATCAGCATCAGCACGCCCGACACCAGGAACACCCAGAACAGCGACAGCGGCAGGAACACCTTCCACCCCAGCCGCATCAGCTGGTCGTAGCGGTAGCGCGGCACCGTCGCCTTGACCCAGCTGAACACGAAGAAGAAGAACAGCATCTTCGCGAACAGCCAGATGATCCCGGGCACGTAATAAAGCGGTGCCCAGTCGATCGGCGGCAGCCAGCCGCCCCAGAACAGCGTCGCGTTGAGCGCACACATCAGCAGCACGTTGGCATATTCGCCGAGCCAGAAGAGCGCGAAGCTCATCGAGCTATATTCGGTCTGATAACCGGCGACGAGCTCGCTCTCCGCCTCGGTCAGATCGAAAGGCGCGCGCTGCGTCTCGGCGAGGCTGGAGATGAAGAACATCACCGCCATCGGGAAGAGCAGCGGATTGATGCCGAAGGCGTTGATGTGGAGGTTGAGCGTGCTGGTCTGCGCCAGCACGATACCGCTGAGGTTGAACGTCCCCGCCCACATCACCACCGAGATGAGGATGAAGCCGATCGCGACTTCGTAGCTCACCATCTGCGCCGCGGCACGCAGCGCCGAATAGAAAGGATATTTGGAGTTGGACGCCCAGCCCGACAGGATCACGCCATAGACGCCGAGCGACGAGGCGGCGAGCACGTAGAGCAGGCCGACGTTGATATCGGCGAGCACCACACCCGCCCCGAACGGCACCACCGCCCAGACGATCAGCGCCACCGTGAAGGTGATGATCGGCGCGAGCAGGAACAACGTCCGGTTCGCCGCGGCGGGAACGATCGTTTCCTGCAGGAAGACTTTGAGGCCGTCGGCGAACGACTGGAGCAGGCCGAACGGCCCGACGACGTTGGGGCCGCGGCGCAGCGCCATCGCCGCCCAGATCTTGCGATCGGCATAGATGATCATCGCGACGGCCAGCATCAGCGGCAGCGCGATGACGAGGATGCCGACGATCGTCGCGACGAACCACGCCCAGCCGTAGGACATGCCGACGGTCGTGTTGAAGAATTCGGTCACTGGTCGACTCCAGTCTGGGTCGACGCAAACCACTGGTCGAACCGCAGCAAGACGAAAGCTGCGATCAGCGGCAGCAGCGCCGACGTCAGCGACGCCGACAACCCGAACAACGGATTCGGCCGCACTGGCACCCCGAAAACCAAGGCGAGCGACCCGACAAAATTGACCGCCGCGATCACGAGCAGCACGGCCGGCCCCACATGGATGACCTTACGATAAAAGGGACTCATCACTCCGCCGCCTCCGCGAACGTCTCGCCATGGACCAGTTCGGCCGAACAGCGCTGCATCGTCGGGGACGCGCGGCAGATGGCGTTGGTCAGATAGAAATCCTTGATCGGATAGCCGGTGAGGCTCCCCTGCCCGGCGCCGTCGAGCGCCGGCGGGTTCCACGCATAGCCGGCGAGCTCGCCGACGTTGCGCAATGCGGGGACCTCGACGGTCATCGCCTCGCGCAGCCCGGCGAGGCTGTCGAAGGGCAGCGTAACGCCGAGCGCCTCGGACAAGGCACGGAAGATCGTCCAGTCCTCGCGCGCATCGCCCGGTGCGAACACCGCGCGCTCGCCACGCTGGACGCGGCCTTCGAGATTGACCCAGGTGCCCGACTTCTCGGCATAGGTCACGCCCGGCAGGATGACGTCGGCATGATGCGCGCCGGTGTCGCCGTGATGGCCGACATAGACCTTGAAGCCGCCGAACTTGGTGTAATCAACCTCGTCCGCGCCGAGGAAGAAGGTCACCGCCGCGTTCGACAGATCGGCGATGCCGCCCTTCTGCGCATAGCCGAGCATCAGCCCGCCCATCCGGCTCGCCGCCATATGGACGACGTTAAAGCCGTTCCAGCCGTCACGCACCAGATTGAACTGCTTGGCGAAGGCGAGCGCGGCGCCATGGCCGCCCTTTAGCGCACCGCCGCCGACGATGACCATCGGCTTGACGGCATCGGTAAAGAGCTTGGCGACCGCCTCGGGCAGATTGCCGAGCAGCGACAGATCGGCACCCAGCCATTCGACCTTGTAGGTCAGCTCGGTTTCCGGCCCGATCGCGAAGACCTTGGCGCCCTTCTTGATCGCCTTGCGGATGCGGGTGTTCACCAGCGGCGCTTCCCAGCGCAAATTGGTGCCGACCAGCAGGATCGCATCGGCCTCTTCGACGCCGGCGATCGTCGTGTTGAAATTGACCGCGGCGAGGCTCGACGTGTCATAGTCCATGCCCGTCTGCCGCCCTTCGAGCAGCGACGAACCGAGCTTCGCGAGCAGCGCCTTGGCGGCGTACATCGTCTCGCAGTCGACCAGATCGCCCGCCACCGCGGCGACGTTCGCGCCCGTGGCTTCGACCCTGGTCTTGATGACCGCGAACGCCTCGTCCCAGCTGACCGGGGCGAGCTTGCCGTCACGACGCACATAGGGGCGATCGAGGCGCCGACGGACGAGGCCGTCGACATGATGGCGCGTCTTGTCGTGCGCCCATTCCTCGTTGACGTCCTCGTTGATGCGCGGGACGCAGCGCAGCACCTGACGGCCGCGGCTGTCGAGGCGGATGTTGGTGCCGACCGCATCCTGCACGTCGATGGTGAGCGTTTTCTTGAGCTCCCACGGCCGTGCCTCGTACGAATAAGGCTTCGAGGTCAGCGCGCCGACCGGGCAGAGGTCGACGACGTTGCCACTCAGCTCGCTGGTCACCGCCTGTTCGAGATAGGACGTGATCTGCATGTCCTCGCCGCGATAGATCGCGCCGATCTCCTCGACCCCGGCGACCTCTTCGGCGAAACGGACACAGCGGGTGCACTGGATGCAGCGGGTCATGATCGTCTTGACGATCGGACCCATATACTTCTCGGTCACCGCCCGCTTATTCTCGGTATAGCGGCTATGGCCCTTGCCATAAGCGACCGACTGGTCCTGCAGATCGCATTCGCCGCCCTGATCGCAGATCGGGCAGTCGAGCGGATGGTTGATGAGCAGGAATTCCATTACGCCCTCGCGGGCGTTCTTCACCATCGGCGTGGTGGTGAAGACTTCCTGATTGTCCGCGGCGGGCAGCGCGCACGAGGCCTGCGGCTTGGGCGGCCCCGGCTTCACCTCGACGAGGCACATGCGGCAATTGCCGGCGATCGACAGCCGCTCATGATAGCAGAAGCGCGGGATTTCCTTGCCCGCGGCTTCGCACGCCTGGAGGACCGTCGCGCCCTGCGGCACCTCGACCTCGATCCCGTCTACTTTCAGCTTCGGCATTACTTGGATTCCTGCGACGCGGGACGCACCGGTGGCACGACACCGCGATAAAGAACTTCGCCCAACGCGCCCTCGAGAATGATCTTGCCCAAAGTCAACTTCTGTCCACTCGGCAGACATTGCGAGATATTCGGGGCCAATGCGGCGAATGCGGCATTCTGCGCCGGACTGGCGGTCCGTGCCATGACCACCGCTTTCGCGTCTACAGGATCATGCTCGACGACGCATTGCGCCAGAACGAGCAAACCCATCTGGATATTGCGATCGCCATCGACCGTCGTTGCCTGCGTGTTGGCGTCGAACGGCACCGCCGGCAACTGCCACGCCACCTTTCTTATCCCAGCCTCGGACCGACGGCGATACAATTCGACGAACAGCGCTCCGCGCAGCAACATCGGCTTGAACCGCATCATGCCGCTTGCCAGACACTCGCTATCCGCCATCGGCGCCAACGCGCTCGTGTTCACGTCCTCGGCAGGCAGGGTGAGCAACCGGGCAACACGGCCCGACTGGCGATCGACGGTGCAGCGTGCGAACTCCGCCATTGCAATCCGGCCGCGATCGGCCGCCGACAGGCCCGGCGTCTCCGGCAGCCGCGCGCGGCGGGGGATCGGGATGTTGGTCCCGGTATCCGCCTCGGTCTGCTTCTGTGCGATCGCCCCGGAGGCGATCGACAGTCCGACCATTGCCAGGGCGAGCGAAGACCTCACTCGGCAGCTTCCTGCATCGGCGTCAGATCGCCGCCGCTACGTTCGTTGATCCGGCGCTCCAGCTCGGGGCGGAAATGCTTGATGAGACCCTGGATCGGCCAAGCCGCGGCATCGCCGAGCGCGCAGATCGTGTGACCCTCGACCTGCTTGGTGACCTGATGCAGCGTATCGATCTCGGCGATGTCGGCGTCGCCGGTGCGCAGCCGCTCCATCACGCGCCACATCCAGCCAGTGCCTTCGCGGCACGGCGTGCACTGGCCGCAGCTCTCGTGCTTGTAGAAGTACGAGATGCGGCTGATCGCACGGACGATGTCGGTCGACTTGTCCATGACGATCACCGCCGCGGTGCCGAGGCCGGATCCGACCGCCTTGAGGCCGTCGAAGTCCATCGGCGCGTCGATGATGTCCGTCGCCGGCACCAGTGGCACCGACGAGCCGCCCGGGATCACCGCGAGCAGATTGTCCCAGCCGCCGCGGATACCGCCGCAATGCGTCTCGATCAGCTCGCGGAACGTCAGGCCCATCGCATCCTCGACCACGCACGGCTTATTCACATGCCCGCTGATCTGATAGAGCTTGGTGCCCTTGTTGTTTTCGCGGCCGAAGCCCGAGAACCACGATGCCCCGCGGCGCAGGATCGTCGGTGCGACCGCGATCGATTCGACGTTGTTGACCGTCGTCGGGCAGCCGTAGAGGCCCGCGCCGGCCGGGAACGGCGGCTTCAAACGCGGCTGGCCCTTCTTGCCCTCGAGGCTTTCGAGCATCGCGGTCTCTTCGCCGCAGATATAGGCGCCAGCGCCGCGATGGACGAAGACGTCGAAGTCATAGCCCGAACCGCTGGCGTTCTTGCCGATGAGCCCCCTGTCGTACGCCTCGGCGACCGCGGCGAACAGCGTCTCCGCCTCGCGGATATATTCGCCGCGGATGTAGATATAGGCCGCCCGCGCGCGCATCGCATAGCCGGCGATCAGCGCGCCCTCGATCAGCTTGTGCGGATCGTGGCGGATGATCTCGCGATCCTTGCACGAGCCGGGCTCGGATTCGTCGGCGTTGATGACGAGGAAGTTCGGCCGGTCGGGCTTGGGCTCCTTGGGCATGAACGACCATTTGGTCCCCGTGGGGAAGCCTGCGCCGCCACGACCGCGCAGCCCGCTCGCCTTGATGACGTCGATGATCGCGTCTTGGCCGAGCGCCATCAGCGCCTTGGTATTGTCCCAGTCGCCACGCTTCAGCGCCGCTTCGAGGTTCCACGGCTGGAACCCGTAGACGTTGGTGAAGATGCGGTCTTTATCGGCAAGCATCAGGCGTGTGCCCCATCACGAAGTTCGAGGCGTCGCTCGACACGACCAAGCCGCTCGTCGACGCGGTCGAGCCGATGATTGATGCTGGAATTCGACATGACGAGCCCGGCGAGATGCTCCTCGCTCGCCGAAGCCCGCATCTTGAGGTCGAGAATATCGAGGCGCATTTCCTGCTGTTCAGCCCGCATCTTCTTCAAGAGCTCATAGGTCAGATCGCCGACCGTCGGATGTTCGTCAGACATTATGCCCACTCCCCCCGATAATCATGATTGGCGTCGACCATCGCGGTCAGCGTCGTCGGGCCACCCTCCGGGCAGCTCGTCTGGCGGCCGATCGTCGACCCGGCCTTGGGCGTCTCGCCATTGGCAAGCGCCTCGAGCACCGCGACGGTACGGTCGTAGTCGAGGTCTTCGTAATTGTCGTCGTTGATCTGGACCATCGGCGCGTTGGCGCAGGTGCCGAGGCACTCGACCTCGGTCAGCGTGAACATGCCGTCCGGCGTCGTGCCCCCCTTGACCAGCCCGCGGTTCTTGCAGGCGGCGAGCACGTCGTCCGAGCCACGCAGCATGCACGGCGTGGTGCCGCAGACCTGCACGTGATAGCGGCCGACCGGCGCGAGGTTGAACATCGTGTAGAAGGTCGCGACCTCGAACACGCGCATATACGGCACGCCGATCTGACGTGCGACGAACTCGATCACCGGCACGGGAAGCCAACCCTGCGTCTGCGTCTCGGCGCCGACCTGCCGCTGGGCGAGGTCGAGGAACGGGATCGACGCGGACTGTTCGCGGCCCTTGGGATAGCGTGCGAGGATCTCGTTCGCCTTCTTCTGGTTCTCTTCGTTCCAGACGAAGCCACCCCAGCGGGCGCGGGTCTCGGCTTCGTCGGGAATGTGTGCTGCTTCAGCCATTATTCTCCACCCCGCAATTCCATGCGGCGCTCCACCCGGGTCAGTCGCTCGTCAAAGCGGTCCATGCGGGCGTTCAAACCGGAAATCGACAGCACCATGTTGCCCAGATGCTCTTCCACAACGGTCATGCGCAACTTGATGTCGTGCATATCACCTTCGATATTCGACAAGCGATCATCGATCCGGCGCAACCGCTCCAGGATCAGGTTTTCCACGTTACCGGTCACCGGTCGCACTCGCCGAACACGATATCCATCGCACCGAGGATCGCGGTGGTGTCGGCCAGCATGTGGCCGCGGCTCATGAAGTCCATCGCCTGGAGATGGCTGAACGCGGTCGGCCGGATCTTGCAGCGATAGGGCTTGTTCGAGCCGTCGGAAACGAGGAACACACCGAACTCGCCCTTCGGGCTCTCGGTCGCGACATACACTTCGCCGGCGGGGACGTGATAGCCCTCGGTGTACAGCTTGAAGTGATGGATCAGTGCTTCCATCGACTGTTTCATCTCGGCGCGCTTGGGCGGCACCACCTTGCGGTCGGTCGAGGCGATCGGCCCCTCCGGCATGTCGCGCAGGCACTGCTTCATGATCCGCGCCGACTGGCGGACCTCCTCGACGCGCACCATGAAGCGATCGTAGCAATCGCCGCGGGTGCCGACGGGGATGTCGAACTCCATCCGGTCGTAGACGTCATAGGGCTGCGACTTGCGCAGGTCCCAGGGGATGCCCGCGGCGCGGATCATCGGCCCCGAGAAGCCCCAGGCGATCGCATCCTCGCGGCTCACCGTCGCGATATCGACGTTGCGCTGCTTGAAGATGCGGTTGTCGGCGACGAGGCTGATCGCATCCTCGAACAGACGCGGCAGGCGCGTGTCGAGCCAGTCGGCGATATCGGTGAGCAGCTTGAGCGGCACGTCCTGATGGACGCCGCCCGGCCGCATGTAATTGTGATGCATGCGCGCGCCCGAGGCCCGCTCGAGGAAATTGTAGCAATCCTCGCGGATCTCGAACATCCACAGGTTCGGCGTCATCGCGCCGACATCCATCACGTGGCTGCCGAGGTTCAGCATGTGGTTGGAAATGCGGGTCAGCTCGGCGAAGAAGACGCGCAGATACTGGGCGCGGATCGGCACCTCGATATCGAGCAATTTCTCGATCGCGAGCACGAACGTATGCTCCATGCACATCGGCGAGCAATAATCGAGGCGATCGAAATAGGGGATCGCCTGCGCATAGGTCTTGTATTCGATCAGCTTCTCGGTGCCGCGATGCAGCAGGCCGACGTGCGGATCGATCCGCTCGATGATCTCGCCGTCCAGCTCCATCACCAGCCGCAGTACGCCGTGCGCGGCAGGATGCTGGGGGCCGAAATTGATCGTGTAATTCTGGATCGTGACGTCACCCTCGGTCGGATGCGCCGGGCTGGTGACGTGCATCAGCTCGTCGACATAGGGATCGACCGTGGTGGTGGCGGGCGCGAGATGCGGGTCCTGGCTCACTGATTCTGTCCTCCGCCCTTGGTCGGCACAACGTCCGAATCCTTGGGCTTGTCCTGCCGGGCGTTGCCGGGGCCGGCATCGCCGGCGCCGGTGTTCGCGGTGCCGGTCGAATCGTTCTTGGCATAGGGTTCGCTGCCGGCCTTGGGCGCCTGCGTCGGCGTGCGCGCGGCATCGGCCTTGACGATATCGTCCGCCTTCAACGGCGTCGGTGCGCCCTTGGCCTCGGGCAGCATGCCCTTCTCGTCACCGGGCAGCACATAGGCCGCGCCCTCCCAGGGGCTCTGGAAGTCGAAGTTGCGGAAATCCTGCGCCAGCTTCACCGGCTCGTAGATCACGCGCTTCGCCTCTTCCGAATAGCGCATCTCGACGAAGCCCGAGAGCGGGAAGTCCTTGCGCTGCGGATGGCCGCGGAAGCCGTAATCGGTGAGGATACGGCGCAGGTCGGCGTTGCCGGTGAACAGCACGCCGTACATGTCGTACACCTCGCGCTCCAGCCAGCCGGCGACCGGCCAGATGCCCGTCACCGACGGCACCGGCTTGACGTCGTCGGTGGCGACATGGACGTGCAGGCGATGGTTGCGCGTCAGCGACAGCAGGCAATAGACCACCTCGAACCGCTCCGGGCGGCTCGGATAGTCGACGCCGGCGATCTCCATCAGCTGCTGATATTCGAGACCGGGGGTGTCGCGCAGCTTGGTCAGCGCATCGACGATCGCGGTGCGCTCGACGTAGAGCGCGACCTCGCCGACCTGATCGACCGCGTCGAGCAGCGCCGAACCGAGCGTCGCCCGGACGATCTCGATCGTCTCGCCGTTGAGATCGGCGGCCCAGGCAGGAGCGGGCGCCCTCACCGTTCGACGCTCCCCTGACGGCGGATTTTACGCTGCAGCTGCATGATCCCGTAAAGCAGCGCCTCGGCGGTCGGCGGGCAGCCGGGGACGTAGATGTCGACCGGCACGACGCGGTCGCAGCCGCGCACCACCGAATAGCTGTAATGGTAATAGCCGCCGCCATTGGCGCAGCTGCCCATCGAGACGACGTATTTCGGCTCCGACATCTGGTCGTAGACCTTGCGCAGCGCCGGCGCCATCTTGTTGCACAGCGTACCCGCGACGATCATCACGTCAGACTGACGCGGCGACGCGCGCGGCGCCGCACCGAAGCGCTCGAGATCGTAGCGCGGCATGTTGACGTGGATCATCTCGACCGCGCAGCAGGCGAGACCGAAGGTCATCCACCACAGCGAGCCGGTACGCGCCCACTGGAACAGCTCCTCGGTCGAGGTGACGAGGAAGCCCTTGTCGTTGAGCTCGCCGTTGAGGCTGTCGAAAAAGCCCTGGTCGGGCGGCACCAGCGACGTGGCGGTCGCCGGGCGTTCGAGTTCGACGGGTCCGGACATAGCGGTCATTCCCAATCCAGCGCTCCCTTTTTCCAGGCATAGACGAGGCCCAGTGCAAGCTCGCCGATGAAGATCATCATGGAGATCCATGCGGTCCAGCCGATGCTGAAAACCGATACTGCCCAAGGATATAGGAAGGCGGCTTCGAGATCGAAGATGATGAACAGGATGGCGATCAGATAAAATCGCACGTCGAACTGGCTGCGCGGATCCTCGAACGCGGGGAAGCCGCACTCATATTCCGACAGCTTCTGTTCGTTCGGCTTGTTGGTGCCGGTCAGCCGGGCGACGACCATGGGCAGGAACACGAACGTGCTCGACAGCGCCAGGGCGACACCCAGGAACAGCAGGATAGGCAGATATTGCGACAGATCGACCAAAGGGCTTCTCGCAGGTGCGAAGGATGTGGGGGTCGCTTTAGGCCCCCAAGGGGGTACGGGCAAGGCCGCGGAGGGTGTGAGAATCACTCTCAATTGGTGGAGCGGCGATCGGGGACAGCACCTCATTCCTCCCCCTGGCGGGGGAGGAGTTGGCGCATCTTGCGGGCCGTACGATCCGGTTTAGCGGAGCGCGCCGGCGACCAGCTTGTGGAGCTTGACGTGCAGGCCATCGTTGCCGGCGAGGAACTCGTTGCGCTCCATCGCCTTGTCGGCGCCGCGGAAGTCGGTGACATAGCCGCCGGCTTCCTTGACCAGCAGCATGCCCGCCGCCGTGTCCCACGGCTTGAGACCCGATTCCCAATAGCCGTCGAAGCGGCCCGCGGCGACCCACGCGAGATCGAGCGCCGCCGCGCCGAGCCGGCGGATGCCGGCGACTTCCGGAGCGATCGCACCGAAGATGCGGCTCCACTGGACAAAATCGCCATGGCCAAGGAACGGGATGCCGGTGGCGATCAGCGCCTCCGACAGGTCGCGGCGGGCCGAGACGCGCAGCCGCTGGTCGGTGAGCCACGCACCGCGGCCCTTCTCGGCCCAGAAGCTCTCGTCGGTGAGCGGCTGGTAAACGAGGCCGGTCGTGATTTCGCGCTTGCCCGACGGGGTCGGCTCCTCGACCGCGATCGAGATGGCGAAATGCGGGATGCCGTGGAGGAAATTCGACGTGCCATCGAGCGGATCGATGATGAAGCGCGGCTTGTCGGGATCGCCCGCGACCTCGCCACCCTCTTCCATCAGGAAACCCCAGTCGGGGCGGGCGCGGCGCAGTTCCTCGAACAGCGTCTGCTCGGCGCGCTTGTCGGCGATCGACACGAAGTCGGCCGGGCCCTTGCGGCTGACCTGGAGATGCGAGACCTCGTTGAAGTCGCGGCGCAGCGCGGTGCCGGCCTTGCGGGCCGCGCGCTCGATGACGGTGAAGAGGCCGGAATGGGAGGGCATGGGGATTTCTCTATACCCCTCTCCCATTCGGGAGAGGGAGGGGCCCGCCGCCGTCGGGCGGTGGGAAGGTGAGGTCGAAGGAAGGCCCTGCCCTCACCCGACCTCGCTACGCTCGGCCACCCTCTCCACAGGGAGAGGGATATCGATCAGTCGGCGCGGCGGACGTAGGTCTGTTCGTAGACGTCGACGACGATGCGCGTGCCGGCGCCGATATGCGGCGGGACCATGACGCGCACGCCATTGTCGAGGATCGCGGGCTTGTAGCTCGACGAGGCGGTCTGCCCCTTCACGACGGCGTCGGCCTCGACGATCATCGCCTCGATCGTGCTCGGCAGCTCGACCGAGATCGGCTTTTCGTCATAGAGTTCGAGCACCACGTCCATGCCGTCCTGCAGGAAGGCGGCGGCATCGCCGAGGATGCCGGCGTCGAGCGTGATCTGCTCGTAATTGTCCTTGTCCATGAAGGTCAGCGCATCGCCGTCGCGGAACAGGAACTGGAAGTCCTTGGTGTCGAGACGGACGCGCTCGACCGTCTCTGCGGAGCGGAAGCGGACGTTGTTCTTGCGGCCGTCGATCAGGTTCTTCATCTCGACCTGCATGTACGCACCACCCTTGCCGGGCTGCGTGTGCTGGATCTTGACGGCGCGCCAGATGCCGCCCTCATATTCGATGATGTTGCCGGGACGGATGTCCACGCCGCTGATCTTCATGGATCTGAACCTATTGGAAAGAGCGAGATAGGCGCGCGGCTGGCGCACGCCCGGTGGCGCCCCTTTACCGTCCCCGCGCGCGGCCGGCAAGCAGCGGGAAGGGATTGACGTCCTCGCCCTGATGCCAGCGCTCGCCGGGCTGCATGCGCTGCAGGCCGAAATGGAGGTGGTAATTGCCCGCGCCGGCATCGCCGGTGTCGCCGACATAGCCGATCGGCTGGCCGGTCCTGACCTGCTGACCCTCGTGCAGGCCGGGGGCGTAGCCGGCGAGATGCGCGTAATAATAGATCCAGCGGCGGTCGGGCGAGCGGATATAGGCGGTGGTGCCGCCGAGGTTGGATTCGAACAGCTTCTCGACGGTGCCGGGGGCCGCGGCGATCACCGGCGTGCCGGCGGCGGCGGGAATGTCGGTGCCGTGATGGCCGCGGCTGCCGCCGCCCCGCGGGTCCATCCAGCTGTCGACGATCGCCGCGCGGCGGACGCCGGCGACGGGGACGGCGAGCGGCGCGTCGTCTCGCGCCGAGGGTTCGCCGACCGCTACGTCGACGCGGGGCGTGGTGGTGCGCGAGGCGGTGCCGAAGCTGGTCATCGCCGCGAAGGCGGCGCCGAGCAGGACGACGACGGCGAGGATGATCCAGCCGAGGCGGGTCATGCGCCCTGCCTCATCCACCTCGTCACCCCGGACGTGTTCCGGGGTCCACCCATCCGCAGGGAAATCGTATCCGCCGCGTGCCGCCGCTCCACGCCGCAGAGTGGACCCCGGAACGAGTCCGGGGTGACGGAGCATCGGCCGCTCACGCTTGGAACACCGCCTTGGTCCCCGGCTTCACCATCTGCGCGAGGCGCGCGACGTCCCAGTTGGTCAGGCGGATGCAGCCATGGCTTTCGGTGCGGCCGATCAGCTCGGGATGCGGCGTGCCGTGGATGCCGTAATGCTCCTTCGACAGATCGAGCCAGACGACGCCGACCGGGCCGTTCGGCCCCGGCGGCAGCATCTCCTTCTGATCGCCCTTCTTGGCGTCCCAGAACAGCGCCGGGTTAAAGTGGAACTTGGGATTGTAGTCGGCGCCGTAGATCTTCCACGTGCCGAGCGGCAGCGGGTCGTGCTCCGAGCCCATGGTGGCGCTGAACTGCGCGATCAGCTTGTCGTTCTTGTCGAGGACGCGCAGCACCTTCTCCGACTTGTCGACGACGATATGGTCGGCGACCGGCTGGGTGGCGTCGACGTTGAGCATGTTGAGCGTCTGGCGCCAGTGATCCGGCAGCTTGGGATCATAGGCGCGGCTGGCGGGCAAGGCGTTCGGAACGACGATCGTGCTGCCGACCTTGAGCCGCGTGTCGGGCGAGTTGAGCGCGATCAGCACCGCCGGCTGGGTGTGGAACATCTCCGCCAGCTTCTCCATCGGCGTGGCATAGCCGAGGCTCGGCAGCTTGGCCTGTTCGCCGTAATCCTTGGGCAGCGGGTTGTAATACGGCCCGGCGAGCGCCTCGCGGGTCAGCACGAAGCGCGCGGTGGGGCGCTTGGCGCGATACGGGTAGAGCGCCTGCAACGTCGCGGCATCGGGCTTGCCGGTGCGCGGCAGGCCCTTGGCCTCCTGGAAGCCCTTGAGCGCGGCGGTGAGCGACTGGCCGCCCTTGCCGTCGAGCACGCCAGGGCCGAAACCGAGCGAGTCGAGGATCACCTGCACGTGGAGGATGTTGCGATCGAGCGCCGGGGCGGCCGGCTGGGGGACCGCCTGGGGGACCGGCTGTGCGACCGTCCGTTGTGCGATCGTCGGGGCGGCGAGCGCGGCGCCCGCAAGCAGCGCCGTAGCCAGAACCATCTTCATGTCGCCAATCCCTTCAACCGTTACGCTGGTGGATCAAACGGTCCGCAGCAATTGTGGTTTCGTAGGCGGCGTTTTATCCCGATCGCCTGCCGGTCAGCCGCGCAGCACCTCGGCGAACGCACGCACCGCGGCCGCCTCGTCGCCGCTCCATACCGCACCGGATACGGCAAGAAAGTCCGCTCCCGCCGCGACCAGCGCCGGCGCATTGGCCGGCGTGATGCCGCCGATCGCGACGCTGGGCAGCTCGAACATCGACGCCCACCACGACAGGATCGAGGGTTCGGGGTGATGTTCGACCGCCTTGGTCGTCGTTGGATAGAAAGCGCCGAAGGCGACATAGTCCGCGCCGCCCTCGCCCGCTTCCATCGCGAGGTGACGGCTGTCGTGACAGGTCACGCCAATCTGCACCTCCGGCCCGAGCGCGTCGCGCGCCTCGCGCGGGTCGCCGTCCTCCTGGCCGAGATGGACGCCATCGGCGCCGAGCCGCTTCGCCAGCGCGATACTGTCGTTGACGATGAACGCGACCTCATGATCGGCGCAGATCCGCTGCAACGGCTCGGCAAGCTTGGCGGCGATATGCTGGTCGACGTCCTTGACGCGGAACTGGAAGGCGGCGACCGGGCCGGCATCGAGCGCGCGCGCCAGCCGGTCGGCGAAGCCGCCCGTCACGTCGAGCGGCGAGATCAGATAGAGCTGGCACGGCGGCCGGCGGTCGTTGCGCCGGAAGTTGGCGGCAAAGTCCGGGTCCAGCGGCCCGAGGGGATCGTCTTCGGTCATCCGCCAGCGCCTAGCGCCTTCCACGCGGCGGCGAAAGCCGCCGGATCATCCAAGCGATGCGCGATCGTGGTGATGCCACGCCGGCCCGGCAACGGCGCGACCAGATCGACGACCAGATTGGGATAAGCGAGCAGGGCGAGGTTGAGCACTGACCGCCGCTTCATCGCGGCGTGCTCGATCGAGGGCCGCAAGCCTGCGATCGCCTGCAGCGGGATGTCGACGCGACGGATCGTGCCGACCTGCAATATCAGCCGTTCGCGGTCGAGCAGCACCGGGCGGCGCTTCATCGCCAGCAATGCGCGCACCAGCCAGACCAGCCCGCCGAGCGTAAGAACGGACAGCGCCAGTGCCGCGGTATGGCTCCACAGAGCGACCAACAGATGGGTGACCGTCATTTCGACCAGCCCGACCGCGACGAGCGCCCAGACCAACGGGGCGACCGCCCGGTGATACGCAAAGCGCAAGGGCAACGTAGCAGGCGCCGCGCCGGACGGATCGCGATCCGTGTCCGGTGCAGCGCCTGCCATCGGGTCAGGCCGCCTCGCCCTTGTAGATGGCGATCAGCTTGCCGAGCATGTCGAGCGCGTCCTCGCGGCTGCGCTGGAAGGTGTTGCGGCCGATGATCGAGCCGTTGCCGCCGCCCGCCAGAATGTCGCGCGCGTCCTGATAGACCGCGTCGGCGCCCTTGGCGGCGCCGCCCGAGAAGACGACGATGCGGCGGCCGGCGAAGCTCGCCTGCACGACGTGGCGGACACGGTCGGCCTGGTTGGACCAGTCGGTGCCCTCATAGACGCGCTTGGCCTCTTCCTGCTCGATATGCGCGGACGGCAGCTTCACCTTGATGATGTGCGCGCCGAGCAGCGCCGCCATGTGCGCGGCATAGGCGCCGACATCGAGCGCCAGCTCGCCGTCCTTCGACAGCTTGCCGCCGCGCGGGTAGCTCCAGATCACGGTGGCGATGCCGACCGACTTGGCCTCCTCGCTGAGCTCGCGGATCTCCTCCATCTGCTCGAAGATGCCGTCCGAGCCCGGATAGATGGTGAAGCCGATCGCGGCGCAGCCGAGGCGCAACGCGTCGGAGACGCTGGCGGTCACCGCCTGATCGATGGTGGTCGCCCAGCTGTTCGAGCTGTTGAGCTTGAGGATCGTCGGGATCTGCCCGGCGAAGGTGTCGGCGCCCGCCTCGAGCGGCCCGAGCGGCGCGGCATAGGCCGACAGGCCGGCGTCGATCGCGATCTGATAATGGTAATGCGGGTCGTAGGCGGGCGGGTTGACCGCGAAGGAGCGCGCCGGGCCGTGCTCGAAGCCCTGATCGACGGGCAGGATCACCAGCTTGCCGGTGCCGCCCAATTTGCCCTGCATCAGGATGCGGGCGAGGTTCGCCTTCACAGCGGGGCTGGTCGCTTCGTATTTGTCGAGGATCACCTTGACGGCGGGGGTGACGGTGGTGGTCATGGGTCGGCTCCTTGGGTCGGATAGGGTCAGAGCATCAGCCAGCGGCGCAGCGCCTGGTCGATCTGCTCCATGCGGGTGGGGCTGGCGTGACCGATCACCCGGGTGATCCGCTCGCGCGCGACGCTGGAGATCCGGTCGATCTGCACCTCGCATTCCGCGGTCAGGCCATTGTGCTCGCGCGGCGACATCACCACCCGGAACAGGGCCTCGCCGCCGATGACGTTGGTCAGCGGACAGACGGTGATCGTCGCATGCGTCGCGTTGAACAGGTCGGACTGGACGACGACGCAGGGCCGCGCCGCTTCGCCGTCAGGTCCGTCGACCAGAGCGATGGCGCCATGCGCTATCTCCACGCGGCACCGTCCTGCCAGAACACGACATCCTCGACCGAGGCGCGGGCGGAGGCGCGGGTCGACTGGCGGCGGGCCTCGCGACGATAGGCGTCGTCGTGCAGATCGACGTAGCGGCGCACCGCCTCGCGTGCGATATCGCTCTTGCTGCGCCCCTGGGTGCGCGCGACCGCGGCGAGCCGCTCTTCCAATTCGGTATCGAGTCGTACGCCGAGCATGCCACCTGCCTGTTAAACGCGTTTAACATAGCCCGGTCGTGGCGGGCGATCAACCGCTTAGGTCGGCGATATTGACGATGCCGCGGATGTCGTGATCAATCGGCGCCCGGGGGGAGAGATCATCATGCGGCTGCTTCATCTGGCCTCGGCCTTGGCGCTGGCGACCACGCCCGTCGTGTCGGCGGAGGCCGCGCCGCGGTCCGGACTGATCGGCCAGCCGGCGCCCGATTTCGAACTGACGCTGATCGATGGCGGCAAGGTCAGGCTCGCCGATCTGCGCGGTCAGGTCGTCGTGCTCAACTTCTGGGCGACATGGTGCGGGCCGTGCCGCCGCGAATTGCCGCTGCTCGACGGTTATTATCGCCTGCAGAAGCAGCATGGGCTGCGCGTCTTCGCGGTGGCGACGGAGGATTCGGTGCCGGCGCGGCTGATGAAGCCGCTGTTCGCGGCGATGGCGATCACGCCGACCAAACGGGTCAAGGGCCGCTATGAGTTGATCGGCGGGGCGGTGCCGACCAATTACATCATCGATCGCGCCAGGATCGTCCGCTACGCCAAGGCCGCGGCATTCGACCTGGACGACCTCAACACGATCCTGACACCGTTGTTGAACGAGGCGCCGCCCGCCTGAGCGGTGCCTCGCTAAGCATCAGCGGCCGATCAGCGCGGCGACGCCGGGCAGGTCCTTGCCTTCCATCCATTCGAGGAAGGCGCCGCCAGCGGTGGAGACGAAGGTGAAGCGGTCGGCGACACCCGCCTGATTGAGCGCGGCGACGGTGTCGCCGCCACCCGCGACCGAGACGAGGCTGCCGTCCTGGGTCAGCGCCGCGGCGGTGCGCGCGAGGCTGACAGTGGCGACGTCGAAGGGCGGCGTCTCGAACGCGCCCATCGGGCCGTTCCACACCAGGGTACGGCAATTCTTGAGCACGTCGCCCAGCGCCTCGACCGCGCTAGGGCCGACGTCGAGGATCATCTCGTCGGCGGCGACCTCATGGACGTTGACGGTGCGCACCGGCGGATTGGCACGGAATTCCTTCGCCACCACCACGTCGTACGGCAGGTGGACGGTGCAATTGGCGCGATCCGCCGCTTCGAGGATCTCCTCGGCGGTGCCGGTCAGGTCGTGTTCGCACAGCGACTTGCCGACGTTGACGCCGCGCGCGGCGAGGAAGGTGTTGGCCATGCCGCCGCCGATGATGAGGTGATCGACGCGGGTGACGAGATGCTTGAGCACGTCGAGCTTGGTCGACACCTTGGCGCCGCCGACCACCGCGGCGACGGGATGTTCGGGGTTGCCGAGCGCCTTTTCGAGCGCGACGAGTTCGGCCTCCATCGCGCGGCCGGCGAAAGCGGGCAGCACATGCGCCAGCCCCTCGGTCGAGGCGTGTGCCCGATGCGCGGCGGAGAAGGCGTCGTTGACGTAGAGGTCGCCGAGTTTTGCAAAGCGTTCAACGACTTGCGGGTCGTTCTTCTCTTCGCCGCCGAAGAAGCGCGTGTTTTCGAGGATGGCGATATCGCCGGGCTGGAGCATCGCGACCGCGTCCTCGGCGCCCTCCCAGTCGATGTAGCGGACCTCGCGGCCGAGTACATGGCTGTACGGCCGCGTCAGCATCGCCAGCGACATCTCAGGGTTCGGCACGCCCTTGGGACGGCCGAAATGGGCGAGGATCAGCACGATCGCGCCGCGGTCGGCGAGTTCGGTGACGGTCGGCAGCGTCGCGCGCAGCCGCGTATCGTCGGTCACCGCACCATCCGCCATTGGCACGTTGAGGTCTTCGCGGACGAGCACGCGCCGGCCGCTGATCTCACCCATATCGTCGAGCGTCTTGAAGGCCTTGGTCACATCGTCTTCCTTCATCTCTTGAACTATCGACCCGTTCGTACTGAGCTTGTCGAAGTACGGTGAGTCCCAATGCCCTTCGACAGGCTCAGGGCGAACGGTGGAGGGCTATGTGATGCCGGGCCGGATCACCGTCACCGCATCGCCGAGCGCGATCCGCCCGCCCGCCTTGACGCGCGTACAGGCGCCGCCCCGCCAGTCGGGGGTCAGCGCCGCCTCAAGACCGGGCGCGACCGCCTCCATGCGGAAGCAGGGATCGCATTCCACGGTGATCTCGAGCTCGACCGTGCCGATCCGGATCCGCGTCCCCGGCACCTGCGGAATGTCGATGCCGTCGAGCAGCAGATTGGCCCGCCGCTCCTGCCACGGGATCGCCTGACCGAGTTCGGCCATCGCCGCCTGCCAGTCGCCGCGCTCCATCAGCGTTACCTGACGGCGGCCGCGGCCATTGGGCTTGACCCGCCCGCGACAATCGCCGTCGAGACCGCCGTCGACGGTCACCTCGACCGTCTCCAGCAGCTCCATCGGCCCCTTGGGACGGGCATGCCGGGCGATCCCGACCAGCACGCCGCCCGGCATGGCCATCGGCTTAGAGGAAGCTCGCCATCACGGTCGCGGTGTCGACCATGCGGTTGGAGAAGCCCCATTCATTGTCGTACCAGCTCACCACGCGGACGAGCTTGCCGTCGAGCACCGCGGTTTCGAGACTGTCGACGGTCGACGACTGCGGCGAATGCATCAGGTCGATCGAGACAAGCGGCTCGTCCGAATAGACCAGCACGCCCTTGAGCGGGCCGTCTTCCGACGCCGCCTTGAGGATCGCATTGACCTCGTCCTTGGTCGTGTCGCGCTTCGGTGTGAAGGTCAGGTCGATCAGGCTGACGTCCGGCACCGGCACGCGGATCGCCGACCCGTCGAGCTTCCCCTTGAGCTCGGGCAGCACCTCGCCGACCGCGCGGGCGGCGCCGGTGGTGGTCGGGATCATCGACATCGCGGCGGCGCGGGCGCGGCGCAGGTCCGGGTGGATCTGGTCGAGGATCTTCTGGTCGTTGGTGTAAGCGTGGACGGTGGTCATCAGGCCGCGCTCGATGCCGATCGCGTCGTTGAGCACCTTGGCGACCGGCGCGAGGCAGTTGGTCGTGCACGAGGCGTTGGAGACGATCGTGTGCTCGGCGGTCAGCTTGTCGTGGTTGACGCCGTAGACGACGGTCAGGTCGACGCCCTTGCCGGGCGCCGAAATCAGCACCTTCTTGGCGCCGGCATCGATATGCTTCTGGCAGGCGACATTGTCAGTGAAGAAGCCGGTGCATTCGAGCACCAGCTCGACGCCCAGTTCCTTGTGCGGCAGATTGGCAGGATCGCGCTCGGCGGTGACGCGGATGCGCTTGCCATCGATGACGAGGTCGTTGCCTTCCGCGACGACGGTGCCGGGATATTTGCCGTGGACGCTGTCGCGGCTGAACAGCCACGCGTTCGATTTGGCGTCGGCCAGGTCGTTGATCGCGACCAGCTCGAGGTCGCCGGCGTTGCGCTCGATGATCGCGCGGGCGACGAGACGTCCGATGCGTCCGAAGCCGTTGATCGCAACCTTCACCGTCATCTGGTCTCTCCTCGCGTGTGCATGAACTGCGCGACGCATCGGGCCGCGCTGGGCGCGCCAGCCTTTGCGAGGGTGCGGCCCATTCTGTCAACCGCGCGCGGCGTGCGCCGGTCCGATTGCGGGACGGGCTTTGCCCGCTTGCCGCTCGCCCCGGCCGCGCCTACGTCGCCTGCCATGCCCGACACTCCCAGCGCGGTCGATCGCATCGATGCCGCGATCGCCCGAATCGAATCCGCCATCGACTCCCGCGCCCGGGCCGGGGACGCGCTCGCCCGCCGCCACGCCGCGCTGAAGGCGCGGATGGCCGAGGCGGTGGCGGCGCTGGACGACGTCATCGCGCGCGGCACGGCCTCCTGATGGCCAATGTCACGCTGACCATCGGCACCCGGCCGTTCACCGTCGCCTGCCGCGACGGCGAGGAAGCGCGGCTGCAACAGCTCGGGCGGATGCTCGACGAGCGCTGGCCGACGGCGTTGCGCGCGGCGGCGAACATTCCCGGCGAGCGGGCGATGCTGTTCGTCGCGCTGATGCTGGCCGACAATCTCGACGAGATTCAGCAGCGCCCGCCCGAGGGCGCGGCGGTGAGCGAGCCGGCCCTGGCACGGATCGCCGACCGGCTGGAGGCGCTCGCCAACGCGCTGGAGCGCGATCCGGGGTGATTGGGGGGCGGGATACGTGGCCGCACCCATTGCCACCACCCCCGCGACGCACTAGATCATGCCGTGGCGGGTTCTGCCCGGTACGAGCCTTACTTTATCCCTGAGGCTATTCATCATCCAAGGGGGCTGTCCCTGCTAGGACCCTGGTCCGAAGTATATGGTCCCCACCTGACGTTACCAGGCGTCGGCGGATACTTTGGCACACGGCCACGGCGGTCCCGCCACCCGCCCCTTCCCTCCCGCGCGCAGCGAACCGGAGCGATGACCGACAAGCTCGCCCTTCGCGCCCGATTGCGCGCCGTCCGCGACGGCTTCGCGCGCGATGGTGTCATCTTCGTCGCGGATGCGTTCCGTGCGCGGCTGCGCGAGGGCCTCGTCGTCGCCGGCTATATGCCCCTCGGCAGCGAGGCGGATCCTGCCCCGCTCATCGCCGCCGCCCGTGCCGCCGGATGCCGCATCGCGCTGCCCCATGTCACCGGCCGCAGCGCACCGATGCGCTTCCTCGCATGGGACGCGGCGGCACCGCTCGTCGCGGGGCTCTACGGCCTGCTCCAGCCCCCGGCCGACGCCCCCGAACTGCGGCCCGACATCGTCCTGACGCCGCTGGTCGGCTTCGACCGCGCCGGCTGGCGGCTCGGACAGGGGGCGGGTTATTACGACCGCGTCTTCGCGCAGCTCCCCGACGCCTGGCGGGTCGGCATCGCCTGGTCGGTGCAGCAGGTCGACGCCTGCCCCACCGACCCGTGGGACGTGCCGCTGCACGCCATCGCTACCGAATCGGATTGGATCGTCCCATGACCCCCAGTTGGCGCAAACCCGCAGGCGTCCTGCTCATCCTGATGCTGATCGGCCTGTGGTGCGCGATCGTGGTCAGCGCGTCGGGGATCATCGGCGGCTGGCCGTGGTGGCTGCAACTGCCCTTCTATCTCGTCACCGGAATCGTGTGGATCATGCCGATGAAGCCGCTGCTGCTCTGGATGGAGACCGGGCGCTGGCGATAGGGATCGGGGGGGGCATCATCCGTGAACCGGATGGCGCGAGTGACGGGGCTCGAACCCGCGACCTCCGGCGTGACAGGCCGGCGCTCTAACCAACTGAGCTACACCCGCGTGATACGCGGTCGGAGCAGATCGTCCGCCCGACCGGCGACGCGACATACTCCCGCATGTTTCCGAAGACTTTCCCGTTCCCGAGGAGGGAATGGCGCGAGTGACGGGGCTCGAACCCGCGACCTCCGGCGTGACAGGCCGGCGCTCTAACCAACTGAGCTACACCCGCTGAAAGCGTTGAGGCGCGCCAACTAGGCGAGGCGCGGGGGGGTGTCAACGGCCTATTCGCGCGCCGGATCGTTCCCGCCCTCATCGCGCTTCCGGCGGGCGCGTTCCTGCTGCACCAAGGTGCCGTGCTCGAACAGGAAGCCGGCGATATCGGGCTTGCCCGCCGCGCCGAGCACGGTCTGGATGATGATGAGCAGCGGCACCGCGAGCAGCGCCCCCGCCGTCCCCCAGACCCAGCCCCAGAAGCTGATCGAGACGAGGATCATCAGCGGGCTGATCGTCAGCCTATGGCCGACGATCAGCGGCGTGATCGCATTGGCCTCGAGGAAATGGCAGCCGATCATCACCGCCGGCGGCAGCATCGCCACCCAGATGTCGGTGAAGGTCATCATCCCGCCGATCGCCAGCAGGAAGGCGGCGATGATCGGCCCGAAATAGGGGATGTAGTTGAGCAGGGCGACGATGCCGCCCCACATCAGCGGCGACGGCATGCCGATGAAATACAGCGCGCCGGCGACGACGCCGCCCAGCGTCAGATTGATGAGCGTGATCGTGCCGAGATAGGCCGAGACGTCGTCGACGACGTCCTGGATCACCCGCGCGGTCGCCATCGCGCCGTCGAAGCTGGTGCGGCCGGTGATCGTCTTCTTGCGCATGCCGGTCCAGCCGGAGAGGAAGAAGAAGACGATCAGGATGCCGAAGAAGAACTGGACGATCACCGTCGGCGCCGAGGTGGCGGCGAGTTCGAGGATCGAGCTGGGCGGCGCGACCGCGGCGGTCTGCGGCTGGCGCACCGGGGTGGAGGCGATCTGCCGGAACATCTTGTTCACCGACTTTTCGAGCGTCGAATAGAGGTCGAGCAGCGGCGACAGATTGTGCTGGATGCGGCTGATCCGGCTGGGGAGCAATTGGAAGAAGTCGGTCGCGGGGACGACGATCGCCGCGATCACGACGTTGACGATGATGAGGAACACGAGGACGCAGAACAGCGCCGCGATCGCCGAGGGGATGCGCCGCCGCTCCAGCCATTCGAGCACCGGCACCAGCGCGATCGCGATGACCAGCGCGATGGTCAGCGGCATGAAGAATTCCGCTCCCGATTTCAGCGCGAACGGAATGCCGAGCGTCAGGCCGATGCCGGCGATAAGCGTCAGCGCGGCGAGCAGCCGGTCGCGGCGTTGCGCGATGCGGCCGATCTCGCTGCGCGTGCCGGGCAGCAGCGGCGCGCCGAGCGCGACCTGCTCCTCGGGCGTGATGACGGAAGCGGGGGATATCGAAGCGGGATCGTCGGCCATAGCCCTTCACCCTAGCGCATTTTCGGCCACCGCCACCGTGGTTCTTGCGATTGGTCAGCCGGCACAGGCGAACAGCGCTTTCAGCTCCTTCTTCAGGATCTTGCCATTGGCGTTGCGCGGCAGCGGCGTGGCCATGAAACGGATCGCGACCGGGACCTTGAACCCGGCCAGCCGGGCGCGGACGAAGGCCTGCAGCTCGGCCTCGTCCGCGGTGCAGCCGGGGCAGAGATGGACCACCGCCGCCGGCTCCTCGCCGAGCGTCCGGTGCGGAATGCCGACCAAGGCCGCGTCGGTGACCGCGGGGTGGGCGTAGAGGACGTTCTCGACCTCGATCGAATAGATGTTCTCGCCGCCGCGGATGACGATGTCCTTGGCGCGGTCGGCGATGAACAGGAACCCGTCGGCGTCGATTCGCGCCAGATCGCCGGTATGCACCCAGCCGTCGACGAAGGTCGCCGCGGTCGCCTCCGGCTTGTTCCAATAGCCTTTGGCGATCATCGGCCCGCGCGCCCACAATTCGCCGATCGTATCGGGCGGCAGCACGGTGACGCCATCCTCGCCGCGCACCTCGATGTCCGCCGCCGCGACCGCCGCGCCGGCGCTGTCGGGGCGGTTGAGATAATCCTCGCCGCCATGCTGCGTCACCGTCGCGGTCGTCTCGGTCATCCCCCAGCCGTTGCCGGGCAGCGCACCGAATTCCTCATAGATGCGCCGGACCAGTTCGGGCGCGGAGGGCGCGCCGCCATAAGCGATCGAATCGAGCGACGAGAGATCGTAGCGGTCGCGATCGGGATGTTCGAGCAGCTGCCAGGCGATGGTCGGCACGCCACCGGTCAGGTTGACCCGCTCGCGCGCGATGATCTCAAGCGCCTGCGTCGCATCCCATTTGCGCATGAAGACCAAGGTCGATCCGGTCGCCACCGACCCCATCATCCCCGCCGAACAGGCGGTGACGTGGAACAGCGGGATGACGGTGAGCGCGACGCGCGGCGTCGGATCGGGCGGCGCCTCGCCGCGACGCAGATAGGCGCGCGCGGCGGTGAAGCCGCTCGACAGGATGTTGCTGGTCAGGTTGCGGTGCGTGCCCAACGCCCCCTTCGGCGCACCGGTGGTGCCGCTGGTGTAGAAGATCGTCGCGTCATCCTCGGGGGCCAGCGCCGCTGCAGGGAGCGCCGCATCGGGCAAGGCCGGCCAGTCTCCCGGCGTCCCGATGACCGATTCGAGCCGCGTCGCACCGGTGACATCCGCGGCGGCGCGGGTGACGAGGACGTGTTGGAGATCGGGCAAGCCGGCATAGAAAGGCGCCAGCCGGTCGTGGCGCTCGGCATCGGCGATCAGCGCCGTCGCGCCCGAGTCGCGCAGGCCGTAATCCAGCTCCGCTCCGGTCCACCAGGCGTTGAGCGGGACGACGATCGCGCCGATCGAAACCGCGGCGAAGAAGGCGACCGGCCATTCGGGCAGGTTGCGCATCGCCAGCGCGACGCGGTCGCCCTTGCCCACCCCGCGCGCGACCAGATCGGCGGCGAGCGCGGCGACGGCGCGATGATGCGCGTCGTACGTCACCCGCTCTTCCTCGAAGACGACGAACAGCCGGTCGCCATGCGCGCGACTCGCCGAAACCAGATCGCGCAGCGTCGGCGGCGCGTTCTTCCAGACGCGGGTCGCGACGCCCTGGAGGACGATCGTCTCCATCTCGAACTTCGCGCCCGGCGCGGTCAGCAGCGCATGCGCCTGCGCGATGGACATCGCCGGCCATGACGCCGGCAGCGGGACAACCGAAGCGCTTGGCAAAACTGCATCCTTTCGTCGGCGAGGCCTGCAGCGACCTGCGTTTCGACGAAAGGTTACTGTTGATTCCGGCCCCGCTCAAGGCAATAGAGGACAAAGTTTAGAAATCGGGGTATGGCAACAGGATGACCAATGCGACCGCCTCCGCGACGGGTTTCGATGCCGGCCGCCTCGCCGCGATCGATGCCTTTCTAAAGGCGCGGTATCTCGACACCGGGCTGCTCCCGCACGCGCAGCTGCTGATCGCGCGCGACGGCGAGATCGTCCATTTCTCGCATCAGGGTGCGGCGCGCGAGGGCGGCGCGGCGATCGACGACCGGTCGCTGTTCCGCATCGCGTCGATGACCAAGCCGATCACCTCGATTGCGTTCATGATGCTGGTCGAGGCGGGCAAGGTGGCGGTGGATACGCCCGTCCATCACGTCCTGCCCGAATTCAAGCAGCTCGGCGTCTACAATGGCGGGGGCGCAGGGGTGCCGTTCGCGACGAAGCCGACCGCGGAACCGATGCGGATGCTTGACCTGCTGCGGCATACCTCCGGGCTGACCTACAGCTTCCAGAACCGCTCGAACGTCGACGCCGCCTATCGCGAGGGGCGGATCGAAAGCTGGCACGGCAATCTCGACCTCGACGGCTTCGTCGCCGCATTGGGCAAATTGCCGCTGGAATTCTCGCCGGGCGAGGGCTGGAATTATTCGGTCGCCACCGACGTGCTCGGTGCGGTGATCGAGCGGGTGTCGGGCCAGACGCTCGACGCCTTCTTCGCGGAGCGGATCTTCGCGCCGCTCGGCATGGACGACACCTTCTTCCAGGTGCCGGCCGACAAGATCGACCGGCTGACCGATTGCTACACGCTCGGCGAGGACCGGCAGCGCCAGCTCTACGATCGCGGCGAGGCGAGCGCATGGAGCCGGAGTCCCCGCTTGCTGTCGGGCGGCGGCGGGCTGGTGTCGAGCGCGCTCGATTATCACCGCTTCTGCCGGATGTGCGAGAATGGCGGGACGCTGGACGGCGTGCGCATCGTCGGGCGCAAGACGCTCGACCTGATGACGATGAACCATCTGCCCGGCGGCAAGGATCTCGCCAGCCTGTCGCGCTCGCTGTTCAGCGAGACGCAGAATGCCGGCACCGGTTTCGGCCTAGGCTTCGCGGTGACGCAGGACGTGGCGAAGACGATGATCCCGGGGTCGCAGGGCGAATATTATTGGGGCGGCATGTTCTCGACCGCCTTCTTCATCGATCCCGTCGAGCGGCTGCACATGGTGTTCATGACGCAGTTCAGCCCGTCGAGCCTCTATCCGATCCGCCGCGAGCTGAAGACGATGATCTACGCCGCGCTCAACTGACGATTAGCGAAGGACCGTTCCATGACTTCACCGATCCGCACCGAACGCCATGGCGAGGTGCTCGTCATCATATCCGACAATCCGCCGGTCAACGCGCTCGGCGCGGCGGTGCGGCAGGGCCTCGAGGCGGCGATCAAGGAAGGCGTCGCCGATGCGACGGTCGAGGCGATGGTGATCCGCTGCGACGGCCGCACCTTCTTCGCCGGCGCCGACATCACCGAATTCGGCAAGCCGATGGTCGAGCCTGGCCTGCCAACGGTGGTCGACATGATCGAGGCATCGACCAAGCCGGTGGTCGCGGCGATCCACGGCACCGCGCTCGGCGGCGGCTGCGAAGTGGCGCTCGGCTGCCACTACCGCGTCGCGGTGCCCTCCGCGAAGATCGGTACGCCCGAGGTGAAGCTCGGCCTGCTGCCCGGCGCGGGCGGCACGCAGCGGCTGCCGCGGATCGCGGGGGTGCGCGTCGCGCTCGAACTGACCGCCAAGGGCGATCCGATTCCGGCGAAGAAGGCGCAGGAGGCCGGGCTGATCGATCGGATCGTCGGCGAGGACAGCCTGGAGGCCGATGCGATCGCCTTCGCCCGCGAGGTCAAGGCGAAGCGGCCGATCCCGCGCGCGTCGGAGCGCGAGGCGAAACCCGATCCCGAAGCGGTCGCCGCGTTCCAGAAGGAGAATGCCCGCCGCTTCCGCGGCTTCGACGCGCCCGCCGCCAATATCGCCTGCGTCGTCAAGGCGACCGAGCTGCCGTTTGCCGAGGGCATCGCCTTCGAGCGGCAGGAATTCATGCGGCTGATGATGGGCAACCAGTCCGCCGCGCAGCGCCACATCTTCTTCGCCGAGCGGCAGGCCGCCAAGATCGACGACGTGCCCGCCGATACGCCGCGCCGCCCGATCAACCGCGTCGGCGTGATCGGTGCCGGCACGATGGGCGGCGGCATCTCGATGAACTTCCTGTCGGCCGGGATTCCGGTGACGATCGTCGAGATGCAGCAGGAGGCGCTCGACCGCGGCGTCGCGACGATCCGCAAGAATTACGAGGCGACCGCCGCCAAGGGCCGGATGAAGCCCGAACAGGTCGACGCGGCGATGGCCGCGCTCACCCCGACGCTCGATTTCGACGCGCTGGGCGAGTGCGACCTCATCATCGAGGCGGTCTATGAAAATATGGAGGTGAAGCAGGAGATCTTCACCCGGCTCGACACGATCGCCAAGCCCGGCGCGATCCTCGCCTCCAACACCTCCTATCTTAACATCGACGAGATCGCCGCCTGCACTGCCCGGCCGCAGGACGTAGTCGGCATGCATTTCTTCTCGCCGGCCAACGTCATGAAGCTGCTCGAGGTGGTGCGCGGCGCGAAGACCGCACCCGACGTGCTCGCGACGGTCATGGACCTCGCCAAGACGATCAGGAAGGTCGCGGTGGTCGCCGGTGTCACCTATGGCTTCATCGGCAACCGCATGCTGATGCCGCGCCAGGTCGAGGCGAACAAATTGCTGCTCGAAGGCGCGACGCCGGAGCAGATCGATCGCGTCCATGTCGCCTTCGGCATGCCGATGGGGCCGTTCCAGATGGCCGACCTCGCCGGCGTCGATATCGGCTGGCACCGCGATCCCAATCGGATCGAGAACATCCGCGACGCGCTCGCCGCCGAGGGGCGCTGGGGACAGAAGAAGCAGGCGGGCTTTTACGATTACGACGAGAAGCGAAACCCCACCCCCTCACCCCGCGTAGCCGACATCATCGACGAATGGCGGGCGAAGACGAACACGCCGCAGCATGACGTCACCGACGAGGAGATCATCGAGCGCACGCTCTACACGATGGTCAACGAGGGCGCGCTGATCCTCGAGGAGGGGATGGCGCAGCGCGCGTCCGACATCGATGTGGTGTGGATCTACGGTTACGGCTGGCCGGTCTATCGCGGCGGGCCGATGTTCTGGGCGAAGACCGAAGGATACGAGAAGGTCGTCGCAGGGCTGGAGAAGCACGGCTTCCCGGTCGCCAAAAGCCTGAAGAGCGGCACCATCAAGTAACAGTCCGTTTGCCCCGAGCCTGTCGAAGGGCCGCGTGACCCACCGTGCTTCGACAGGCTCAGCACGAACGGCGGAGAGGACATGACATGACCGACACCGACCTCGACACCTTCCGCTCGGACACCCGCGCTTGGCTGGCGGAGAATTGCCCGCCCGAGATGCGCGAGCCGGTGCGATCCGACACCGACGTCTGCTGGGGCGGGCGTAATTTCGCGCCGTCGTCGCCGGCACAGAAGGACTGGCTCGACCGGATGGCGGCGCGCGGCTGGACCGTCCCCGACTGGCCCAAGGCCTATGGCGGCGGCGGGCTGTCGGCGGCGCAGACCAAGATCCTGCGCGAGGAGATGGCGGCGATCCGTGCGCGCAATCCGCTCAATTCGTTCGGTATCTCGATGCTCGGGCCGGCACTGTTGAAATATGGCACCGAGGAGCAGAAGCTGGAGCATCTGCCCAAGATCGCCCGCGGCGAGATCCGCTGGTGCCAGGGCTATTCCGAACCCAATGCCGGGTCCGACCTCGCCGGCCTCGCCGCCAGCGCCGAGGATGCGGGCGATCATTATATCGTCAACGGCCAGAAGGTGTGGACCAGCTATGCCGACAAGGCCGACTGGATCTTCTGTCTGGTGCGCACCAGCAAGGCATCGAAACAGGGCGGGATCAGCTTCGTGCTGTTCGACATGGCCTCGCCGGGCGTCTCGACCAAGCCGATCCTGCTGATCAGCGGCTATTCGCCCTTCTGCGAGACCTTCATGGACGATGTGAAGGTGCCCAAGGCGAACCGCATCCACGACGAGAACAAGGGCTGGGACGTCGCCAAATATCTGCTCGGCCACGAGCGCGAGATGATCTCGGGCATGGGGCTGGCGACCGGCGGGCGCAATCCCTTGGTCGAGGGGGCGATCGCGACGATCGGGCTCGATCATGACGGGCGGCTGGCGGACCCGGTGCTGCGCACGCAGATCGCGCTGTTCGAGGTGCGCGCCAAGGCGTTCGCGGCGATGTCCGAACGGTTCATCGACGAGCTGAAGGCGGGACGCGCGCATCCCGCGCAGCCGAGCATGATGAAATATGTCGGCACCGAGCTGAACAAGGATCGCTACGAGCTGATGATGGCCTCGGGCGGGTCGGATGCGCTCGAATGGGAGAGCGAGCGTTCGCGCACCGGCGCGATGCCGCGCGCGTGGCTGCGCACCAAGGCCAATTCGATCGAGGGCGGGACGAGCGAGATCCAGCTCAACATCATCGCCAAGCGGATCCTCGAGCTGCCCGGCGCCTGATCCCTTGTGCTCCTGCGCAAGCAGGAGCCCGGAGCCACATAGCGGAACGCCTGGAACCCTGGGTTCCGGCTTCCGCCGGAACACGAAAGTTTCCCGATGCCCCTCTACCTCAACGACGAACAGACGATGCTCCGCGATACGGCGAAGGACTTCATCGCCGAACACGCTCCCGTCGGCCATTTGCGGTCCTTGCGCGACGGCAACGACCCGACCGGTTTCAGCCGCGACCTGTGGAAGCAGTTCGCCGAAATGGGCCTCAACGGCGTATTGATCCCCGAGGCGCAAGGCGGGCTCGGGCTCGGCCATGTCGAGGCGGGCGTGGTGCTGGAGGAGATCGGCCGCAACCTGTCCCCCTCCCCCTTCCTCGCCACCGCGGTCGCGGCGGTCGAGGCGCTGAAGGGCTCGGCGCAGGCGGAGCGCTGGTTTCCCGGCATCGTCGCCGGCGAGACGGTGGCGGCGCTGGCGATCGACGAGGGCGCAAAGCATCGCGACCGGATCGCGATGACCGCGGAGCGTTCCGGCAACGGCTTCCGCCTGACCGGCGCGAAGCAGTTCGTCACGCATGGCCATGTCGCCGATCTGCTGATCGTCGCGGCGCGCACCGCAGGGTCGCCCGACGAGGCCGAGGGCGTCACGCTGTTCGCGGTGCCGAAGGACGCCGCCAACCTCACCGCGACGCCCGAGCGGCTGGCGGATTCGAGCCTCGCCGCGCGGATCGCCTTCGAGGGCGTCGAGGTCGATGCCGACGCGGTGATCGGCGAGGTTGACGGCGGCCGCGGGCCGCTCGACCGGTTGCTGCGCGCGGGCCGGACCGGCGCGGCGGCGGAGCTGCTCGGCGTCGGCGGCCGCGCGATGGACATGACCGTCGGCTATCTCAAGGAGCGCAGGCAGTTCGGCGTCGCGATCGGCAGCTTCCAGGCGTTGCAGCACCGCGCCGCGCATCTCTATGCCGAGATGGAGGTGGCGCGCGCCGCCGTGCTCAAGGCGCAGCAATTGCTCGATACCGGCGCCGAAGCGGACGCCGCGGTGTCGATCGCCAAGGCGATGACCGGCATGGCGACGACGCTCAGCGTGCAGGAGGGCATCCAGATGCACGGCGGCATCGGCATGACCGACGAATATGACATCGGCTTCTACATGAAACGCGCCCGCGTGCTCGCCGAGATGTTCGGCGACATCGGCTTCCATGCCGACCGGCTGGCGAAGGCGGCAGGCTATTGATGGGCGAGCGCACACCCGAGGAACTGGCGGCGATGCTCGTCACGCTGCTCGACGTCGAGGAGATCGATACCGACCTGTACCGCGGTTCGCGCCAGCCGGGCGGCCGCGGCCGGGTGTTCGGCGGACAGGTGATCGCGCAGGCGTTGCAGGCGGCGCAGCGCTCGGTCGAGGGCAAGGACGCGCATTCGCTCCACGCCTATTTCATGCGGCCGGGGGATGAGAATTTCCCGATCATCTATCGGGTGACGCGCGACTTCGACGGTCGCAGCTTCGCGACGCGGCGCGTGGTCGCGGTGCAGATGGGTCAACCGATCCTCAACCTCGCCGCCTCGTTCCAGATGCCCGAGGAAGGGCTGCAACATCAGGACGCCATGCCCGACGTACCGGGTCCGGAAACGCTCAAGTCGGAACGCGAGTTGCGCCTCGCGATTGCGGATCAGGTGCCGGAAAAGTTTCGCGACTTCTTCACGCGGCGGCAGAATGCGATCGAGATGCGGCCGCTCTATCCGCGCAGCTGGTTCGCGCCCGAGAAGCGCGCGCCGAGCAACGCCGCTTGGTTCCGCACCGCGGCGGGGATCGGCGACGATCCGGCGGTGCACCGCGCCGCGCTGGCCTATGCCTCGGACATGGCGCTGCTGGCGACGTCGATGATGCCGCATGGCGTCAACTGGCTGATGCCCGAGATGCAGACCGCCAGCCTCGACCATGCGCTGTGGATCCACGAGCCGTTCCGCGCCGACGCATGGCTGCTCTATACCACCGACAGCCCCTGGGCGGGCCACGCGCGCGGCATGAACCGCGGCAGCATCTTCACGCAGGACGGGCGACTGGTCGCGACGACGGCGCAGGAAGGGCTGATCCGCCGGCGGACGGTCTAGCCCGGGACGGCCTTTTTGACTGCCGGCATGCGATAGAAGACCCGTTCGATACAGCCGGTATAGCCGTGCGGCGACGGTTTGAACGTGACGTTGCCGATCATTGCTTTGGCAGCCTCCCCGAATTCGCTCGTTGGCTCGGACGCCAGTGTGCGGATGTTGCCGGTCGCGCCCCAGGAGGCGACGTCGAAGGCGATGATCGCCCAGCCTTCGATGCTGCGCCGGCTATAGCGCTCGGGGTAGAGCAGCGCCGGCTTGCGATCGAAGTCATGCTCCTTGGGACAGGTGGCGTCGGCGGGGCGGACGCTGTCCTCTTCGGGCGCCGGCGGCGCAGGCAGAGTCGCCGCCCCCTTCCAATAAGGAAAGAAGCAGCCCGTGCGGGCGCCGCGCTCGAAACGCGATGTCGCGACGGCACGCACCGATGCCTGATCCAATGCGGGCGTGCCGCTGGTGGTGGTGATGTGCGGCCTGACCGGCTTGCCGGAGCGATCGAGATCGTAGCCGACCATCGACCAGCTACGGTAACCGGGCTGATCGGGCAGCGCCTTGAAATGGGGGAAGGCGCGGAGCAACACCTCGGGGACCGGATCGGTGCAGGTCGATCCCGGCGGACGCACGCGATCCCACACGGCCCGCGGCGGCGGTTCATTGGGGAACACGCTGTAAGCGACGAGGTCGGCAACCGGCGCGACGGCGATCGCATCGGTCCGGGCGGTGAAGGTCACGGTGCAGCGGCTGCGTTCGCCTCCCGGCGCGAAGCGACTCGCGGCGAACGCCGGCACGACGTCGGCCATCGCGAACTGATAGTCCGGGTTCACGCGGACGATCGACAAGGGACGGCCGGTCGCATCGATACGGAAATCCAGCGTCACCGGTCGCAACACGGCCGGATATAGCCAGGCGAGCGCATGCTGCGGGTCGGGTGGGCGGACCATGCGCTCGGCGCGCGGCGTGTCGCCGCTCCCACGACATAGCGCCGGGCTCATCACCCAACTGACGAGCTGTTGTTCGCCCGGCGGCGCGGGCGGCGGCGGGATGTCGGCGGCTGCCAGGGCGACGACGGTGAGGAGCGCGAGCATGCCGTCATCCTGATCCGCTATGATGACGGCGGCAAGTCGCTCATACCGCAGTCTTGCCATACTCTTGCCGGGTGACCGGGTGGCTCGACGACAGGCCGCCGTCGACCGCGATCGCCTGACCGTTGACATAGCTGGCGTCGTCCGACGCGAGGAACAGCGCGACTTTTGCCAGTTCCTCCGGCTGCGCGCCGCGGCGCAGCGGGTTGAGACGGCCGATCCGATCCTCCTTGCCGACGTCGCGGGCATAATCGAACACCGGCTGCGTCATGCCCGTCTCGGTCAGACCGGGACACAGCGCATTGACGCGGACGTTGCTGCCCGAAAGCTGCTGCGCGGCGACCGCGGCGAGGTTGATGACGCCCGCCTTGGACGCGGAATAGGCGGGCGAGCCCGCGCCCGAGCGGATGCCGGCGACGCTGGCGGTCAGCACGATCGCGCCGCCGCCACGCTCGGCGATATGCGGCGCGGCATGTTTGATCGCGAGGAACGGTCCGACCAGATTGACGCGCAGCACCTCGGTGATCAGCGCGACATCGGTATCGAAGATATTGGCCATGCCGCCCGAGATACCGGCATTGGCGAACATCACGTCGAGCCCGCCGAACGCATCGCGGGCGAGCGCGATCGCGCGGATCACGTCGTCCTCGTCGCCAGCGTCGATGCGGATCGCGCGGGCGGTGCCACCGGCGGCGGCGATCAGCGCGGCGGTCTCGTCGGCGCCCTCGGTACGATCGGCGACGACGACGCGGCCGCCCTCCGCGGCGAACAACAGGGCGGCGGCGCGGCCGATGCCGCTCCCCGCGCCGGTGACGACGATCGATCGGTCGGTGAAACGGGCCATGGCGTCAGGCTCCTGCGGCTTGCGCGAAATGCCAGCTCGCCGCGGCGAGGCGATGGACCTGCGCCGCCGACCGCTCCGCCTGCGCGCTCGACGCGGTGCCGTCGACGATCCGCTTCTTGATACCCTGGACGATGCCGGTCAGGCGGAAGAGGTTGTAGGCGAAATACCAGTTGAGATCGGGAACGCCGTCGCGGCCGGTGCGCGCGCAATAGCGCTCCACCATATCCTCGATCGTCGGGATGCCCGTTTCCGGCCCGGTCTGCCCCTTCACGCCCGATCGTCCCTCGGGCTCGGTGACCCAGCTCATCAGGAAATAGGAGAAATCGGCGAGCGGATCGCCGAGCGTCGACAACTCCCAGTCGAGGACCGCGACGACGCGCGGCTCGGTGGCGTGGAAGATCATATTGTCGATGCGATAGTCGCCGTGGACGATCGACGTGCGCGTCTGTTCGGGAACGGTGCGCGGCAGGAAGGCGATGAGGCGTTCGACCTCGGGCATAAGTTCGGTTTCGCTGGCGCGATATTGTTTCGTCCAGCGTTCGACCTGCCGCGCGAAATAATTGCCGGGCTTGCCATAGTCGCCGAGGCCGGCGGCGACGTGGTCGGTATTGTGCAGGTCGGCGAGCGTGTCGACCATCGCATTGTAGAGGCCGGTGCGCTCGGCCGGGGCGTAATCGGGGAGCGTGCCGTCCCACAGGTTGCGGCCCTCGACCAGCGCCATCACGTAGAACATCGCGCCGACGACGCGCTCGTCGGTGCACAGGCCATAGGGTCTGGCGACGGGAAAGCCGGTGGGGTGGAGGCCGGCGATCAGACGATATTCGCGGTCGACCGCATGCGCCGACGGCAGCAGCACGCCGAACGGCTTGCGACGCAGCACATAGGCGCCCGACGGGCTGTCGATCCGATAGGTCGGGTTGGACTGGCCGCCGGCGAATTTGGCGTAGGTCAGCGGACCGGAGAAGCCGGCGACGTTCGCCTCCATCCACGCGGTAACTTTCGCCTCATCGAGGCGGTCCTTGTCGGCGACGGGGATGGTGTCGGATGCGATGGTCATGATGCTCGGCTCCTCGCCGCCAAGACGGTGAAGGAAATGATCCTCACCCGAAGGTGATGACGGTGCGCGTCGCGTCGCCCTTGCGGAGTTCGGCGAAGGCGTGGTTGATCCGCTCCAGCGGCAGGCGCTCGGCGATGATCGTGTCGAGTTCGAGCGCGCCGCGCAGGTAGAAGTCGACGAGGCGCGGGATGTCGACCGGGAAACGGTTGCTGCCCATCAGTCCGCCCTGCAGCTTCTTGCCCGAGAGCAGGTCGATCGCCGACAGGCCGACCGACTCGCTAGGCGGCAGCATGCCGAGGATCGTCGCGGTGCCGCCGCGGCGCAGCACCTTGACCGCGGTGGCGGCGCTCTGCGGCCGACCGACCGCCTCGATCGCGTGATGGACGCCGCCGCGGGTGAGTTCGATCACCTCGTCGGCCGCGGTCGGGGAGCCGGCGTCGATACTGTGCGTCGCGCCGAGCTTTTCGGCGAGCGCGCGCTTCTCCGCCACCGGATCGAGCGCGATGATCTTGCCCGCGCCCGCGATCTTCGCGGCGTTGATCGCGGCGAGGCCGATGCCGCCGCAGCCGACGACGCACACCGTCTCGCCGGGCGTCACGTCGGTGGTGTTGAACACCGCACCCGCGCCGGTGGTCACCGCGCAGCCGAGCAACGCCGCGCGGTCGAGCGGCATATCGCGATCGATCGCGACGCAGGCGTGTTCATGGATCAGCATCTGTTCGGCATAGGCCGACAGGTTGAGCATCTGCGCGACCGGCCGGTCGCCGAGCATCAGCCGCGGCGGCGCCCCCTTGGGGCGGCGGACGGCGGCGTCGACGCACAGCGCCATGCGGCCGGTGACGCAGAATTCGCACTGGCCGCAATAGGCCGACAGGCAGGTGACGACATGATCGCCGACCTTGACCGTGCGCACCTCGCTGCCGATCGCCTCGACGACGCCGGCGGCCTCGTGGCCGGGAATCGTCGGCAGCGCATGCGGGTAGATGCCGTCGACGAAATGCAGGTCGGAGCGACAGACGCCGACCGCGGCGGTGCGGATGAGGACTTCGTGTGCGGCAGGCGCCGAGACGGTGACCTCCTCGATGCCGAGCGGTTGTTTGGGTTCGAAGAGGATGGCGGCTTTCATCGGATGTTCCTTTCGCAATCAGCGGATCGCGCGCACCCTCACCCTTCGCCGGCTCCGCCGGCTCTTCCCTCTGCCGCCGGGAGAGGGAGGGAGACGCGAAGCGTCGGAAGGGTGAGGGTGAGATCGGTTACCGCACCGGCCGCTCGGCCGCATAGTCCCCGTATTTGCCGAACTCCGCCCGCGCGATCGCGCGATTGTGGACCTCGTCCGGGCCGTCGGCGAAGCGCAGCGTGCGCATCGCCGCCCAGGCGTGGGCGAGATGGAAATCCTGCGACACGCCGCCGCCGCCATGCGCCTGGATTGCGTCGTCGAGGATCTGCAGCGCCATATTGGGCGCGGCGACCTTGATCATCGCGATCTCGAGCTGCGCCGATTTGTTGCCCGCCTTGTCCATCATGTCCGCCGCCTTGAGGCAGAGCAGCCGCGTCATCTCGATATCGATGCGCGCCTTGGCGATCCGCTGTTCCCACACCGAATGGTCGGCGATCCGCTTGCCGAAGGCGACGCGCGACAGCAGCCGCTTGGCCATCGCCTCGATTGCCGTCTCGGCAACGCCGATCGTGCGCATGCAGTGATGGATGCGCCCCGGCCCGAGCCGCCCCTGCGCGATCTCGAACCCCCTGCCCTCGCCGAGCAGCACGTTCTCCACCGGCACGCGCACATCGTTCATCACCACCTCGCCATGGCCGTGCGGCGCGTGGTCGTAGCCATAAACGCTGAGCATCCGCTCGATCGTCACGCCGGGCGCGTCCATCGGCATCAGGATCATGCTCTGCTGCGCATGGCGCTTGGCCGAGGTATCAGTCTTGCCCATCACGATCGCGACCTTGCAGCGCGGATCGCCGACCCCGGACGACCACCATTTGCGGCCGTTGATGACGTAATGATCGCCGTCACGGACCATCGACGTCTCGATATTTGTGGCGTCGGACGAGGCGACCGCCGGCTCTGTCATCAGGAAGGCCGAGCGGATCTCGGCGCGCATCAGCGGGCCGAGCCAGCGCTCCTTCTGGTCGCGCGTGCCGTAGCGGTGGAACACCTCCATGTTACCGGTGTCGGGCGCGGAGCAGTTGAACACCTCCGACGCCCAGTCGACCTTGCCCATCTCCTCGGCGCACAGCGCATATTCGAGGTTGGTGAGCTGTGTCCCCTCGAACGGGAAAGTATCGTCGACGTGCGTCTGGCCTGAGTTGGGCGGCATGAAGAAATTCCACAGGCCCGCCGCCTTCGCCTTTTCCTTGCACGCTTCGATGACCGGGATCACCTTCCACCGCTCGCCGGCATGCGCCTGCGCGTCATGCTCGGCCTGGCGCGGGCGGATCTCCTGATCGATGAAGGCGCGCACCCGGTCGCGGAAATAGGTTTCGCGTTCGCTCAGCGTGAAGTCCATGCGCCTCTCTCCGACGTGTCTGCACATGGTCTAGGCCGTACCGCACATTCGGTAAAGTGGCGGGAGGGGACGAACCGGGCGTTTTTCACGCCTGATCCCGGGCGATGGAGAAAACACTGTTTCTTCTAAACCGGCCTTGGTAGACGGGCGGGATGGATGAGACGGAGGCGGACGCCGGCAGCGCCACGGGAGACGAGGAACAGGGGACGAAGCGTTTCCGCGCGAAACGCGACGCGATCCTGTCCGCCGCCGCCGAGGCGATCAACGAGCAGAGCGCGAAGGGGATGACCTTCGCCGACGTGGCGCGGCGCGTCGGGCTCAACACCACCAGCGTCACCTATTACTTCAAGCGCAAGGAAGATCTGGCGGCGGCGGCGTTCGAGCATACGCTCGACCAGCTGCTGGCGATGATCGACGAGGCGGGACATGCGACGACCCCGCGCGAACGCGTGCGGCGCTATCTCGCGCTCAACATGGAGCGGCTCGCACGGGTGCAGCGCGGCGAGGAACGCGCGATGGCGGTCCTGTCGGACCTGCGCGCCACCGAGGAGCCGAACCGTACCCGATTGATGAATCGCTGGCGCGAAGTGTTCCGGCGGACGCGCGGCCTGTGGGGTCCGCCGGCCAATCGTGCCGAGACCGACCTGTTCGGTGCGCGGGCGCACGTGCTGCTCGAAAACACCTTCTGGCTGCCGGTGTGGCTGGTCCGCTACGAGCCCGATCAATATGCGCGGGTCGAGGCGCGGCTGATGGACGTGTTCGACCACGGCATCGCCGTGCCGGACGGTCGCTGGGCGCCGCAACCCATCGACCTGACCCACGAGGAGAGCGAGCCCGGGCGCGCGGCGTTCCTGCTGGCGGCGACGCGGCTGATCAACGAGCTCGGCTATCGTGGCGCCTCGGTGCAGCGGATCGCGGCGGAGCTCAACGTCACCAAGGGCAGCTTCTACCATCATCTCGACGCCAAGGACGATCTGGTCATCGCCTGCTACCGGCGCAGCTTCGACACGATCTCCGACGCGCAGCGGCTCGCCGACGCGGCGGGCGGGACGCATTGGCAGCGGCTGGCGAGCACGATCGCGACTTTGCTCGACGTGCAGTTCGCCGAGCGGACGCCGCTGCTGCGCACGACCGCGTTGTCGGGGCTGCCCGGTGTGGTGCGCACCGCGATGGTCGACCGGTCGAACCGGATCGCGCGCCGCTTTGCCGGCACGATGATGGACGGCATCGCCGAAGGGTCGATCCGCGCGGTCGACGCGCTGGTCGCGGCGCAGGCGCTGATGGCGTTGCAGAATGCCGCGTTCGACATGCGGAAATGGGCGGCGGCGATGCCGCGCGAACGCGCCGTGGCCATGTATGCCTCGACCTTGCTGTTCGGGCTGTTCGACGACAGGGCGTTGCGGTGACGACGCTTGGCGCGGTAATCGCCGGACTGGAGCCGGCGGTGCAGGGCTGGCGCGGCACGGTGCCGGATACGTGGTTGCAGGGGCGGACCGCCTATGGCGGCCTGTCCGCGGCGCTGGCGCTGCATGCGGCGATGGGCGCAGACGTCGACCTGCCGCCGCTGCGTTCGGCGCTGGTGGCGTTCGTCGGGCCGCTGAGCGGCGCGATCACGGTGCGCGCCGAGGTGCTGCGGCGCGGGCGCAACGCGGCGTTCGTGCAGGCGGACGTGTCGGGCAAGGCTGGCCTGGGGTTGCGCGCGACCTTCGTGTTCATGCGCGCGGTCGAGTCGGGGGTGGAGCATCGGGTCGGCCGCGCGCCGCACGTCGCCCCGCCGGGACCGGCGGACACAATCTTGCGCGGCCATCCGGCGGTCGCCTTCTCGCAGCATTTCGACATGATCGACCGGCATGACGCCGATGGGGCCGAATGGCTGCGCTGGGTCCGGTTGCGCGACCGCGACGGCGTGCATCCCCTCGTCGCGCTGCTCGCGGTGGCGGACTGCCTGCCGCCGGTGGCGCTGAAGCTGCTCGGCCGGCCGGCGCCGGTGAGTTCGATGACGTGGCAGCTCAACCTGCTGGGCGCAGCGCCGACGACCGACGACGGCTGGTGGCTGCTGCGCTCGACGAGCGATTACGCGTCGGCGGGCAGTTCGAGCCAGGCGATGGCGATCTGGGCGACGGACGGAACGCCGGTCGCCGAGCAGATGCAGAGCGTCGCGGTGTTCGCCTGACGCGATCGGCGACGGCCGCATGCGACAGATTGCGACAAATTCCGGCTCCCGGGACATACGGCCGCGACATGCAGCGGCCATAAGGAGATGATGCGGCAGGGATCGGCCCGCCGGGGGTGGAGGACGTCATGATATCGATGCGGTTCGGGCTTGCGATCGCGAGCGGGTTGTTGGCGACGGGTGCGGTCGCGCAAACCATGCCCCCTGCCCCGCCGCCCGGCGGCGGGATGATGCGGCTGGACGCGAACCACGATGGCGTCATCACGCGGGCGGAGATGATCGCCGAGGCGGAAGCGCGCTTCGCCGCGATGGACACCAACAAGGATGGCAAGGTGACGCCCGAGGAACGCGACGCCGCGCGTGAGGCAATGCGCGCGCAACGCGGCGGCGGTGAGGGACCGCGCGGCGGCGGCGGGATGCGCGCCGGCGGCGACCGGGAGATGACGCGTGCCGACGCACTCGATCGGGCGGCCAAACGCTTCGACCGGCTCGACGCCAATCATGACGGCAAGCTCGACGCGACCGAACTCGCCGCGGCGCGACCGATGCGCGGCCCGCACGGCAGCGGCGACATGCCCCCGCCCGCCCCGCCGGCACAGTAACATCTTGACCGGGCGGGCGATTGTCCGCCCGGACTTTGCAGGAAGGGCGCGCCGTGGCTAATGCCGAACCGATGGGAGACATGCCGCACCTGCTGCTCGTCGACGACGAGCGTTCGATCCGCGAACCGCTCGCGCAATATCTGACCAAACAGGGGTTTCGCGTCACCCAGGCGGCGGATGCGGAGAGCGCGCGGACGCGGCTCGCGGCTTATGCGATCGATCTGGTCATCCTCGACGTGATGATGCCCGGCGAGGATGGCCTGTCGCTGTGCCGGCATATCGCGGCGACCAGCGATACGCCCGTCATTCTGCTCACCGCCAAGGCGGAGGAGACCGACCGCATCGTCGGGCTGGAGATGGGCGCCGACGATTATGTCGTGAAACCCTTCTCGCCGCGCGAACTGGCGACGCGGGTCAAGGTGGTGCTGCGTCGTCTCACCGCCGGCGGCGCGCGCCAGCATGCGCCCGAGAGCGGCTCCTATGCCTTCGCCGGCTGGGTGCTCAAGACCGGCGAGCGTGCGCTGGTCGATCGCGAGGGCGTGTCGGTGCCGTTGTCGACCGGCGAATACAATCTGCTGCTGGCGCTGGTGACGCGGCCGCGGCAGGTGCTGACCCGCGACCAGTTGCTCGATCTGACGCAGGGGCGCGAGGCGGCGGCGTTCGATCGCGCGATCGACAACCAGATCAGCCGCCTGCGCCGCAAGATCGAGGCGGATGCCAAGCTGCCCGAGATCATCAAGACGGTATGGGGCGGCGGCTATACGCTGGCGGCGGAAGTTACCCGGCTGTGAGGCCGACGCTGTGAGACTCTGGCCGCGCAGCCTTGCCGGGCAAATGGCGGTCCTGATCGCGCTGGCGTTGTTCGTCGCGCAGGCGGTGAATTTCGGTCTGGCGCTGCGCGAGCGCGCGGCGTTTCGACTGGCGCAGGCGACGCGGCCCGTCGCGATCCGCATCGCCGATGCGATGGAGCGCGAGGCGCAGGGCGGCCGGCCGATCCCGCGCGACCATGGCCGTATCCGGCGTGCCGACCGCAACGATATCCCCGCCGGGCTGCCGCGTCTGCCCGAACTGGCGAGCGAATTGCGCGACCAATTACGCGAGCAGGGCGTCGAGGTCGGGCGGATTGATACGGGCGTGCGCAACTGGACCGCCATGGACGATGCGGTGCTCGGCCGCAGCATCGCGCGTGCCAGCCGGACGCGGCGCGACGGCGACCGGCCTGAGCAGGCGCTGCTGATCGCGATCGAGCGACCTCGATCGGGCTGGCTGGCGGTGATCGTGCCATGGGGCGACGCTGGCGGCATGCACCTGTTCTGGCGATTGTTCGCGCAGACGTTGATCCTCTACGGCGTCGTACTGCTGCCGGTCTTGTGGATCGCACGACGGATCTCCCGACCGCTGCGCGAACTGACCGCGGCGGCGCAGCGCTTCGGCCGCGGCGGCAGCGAGACACCGGTGGCGGTGGAGGAGCACGGGCCGGCGGATATCGTCGGGCTGGTGCGCTCGTTCAACGCGCTGCAATTGCGCGTCACCGCCATGCTCGACGAGAAGGACCGCATGCTCGGCGCGATCGGGCACGATCTGCGCACGCCGCTGGCCGCGCTGCGCGTGCGGATCGAATCGGTCGAGGACGACACCGACCGCACACGGATGGCGGACACGATCGCCGAGATGAACCGGACGCTGGACGACATCCTGTCGCTGGCGCGGATGGGACGGCCGAGCGAGCCGCTGACCGAGGTCGATCTTGCCGCGCTGGTCGATGCGGTGGTCGAGGATTTCCGCGATCTCGGCCAGGACGTCGCCTTCGAGGAGGCGGACCGGCTGCGCATGCGGCTGCGGCCGTCGCTGATCCGCCGCGCGATCCGCAACCTGATCGAAAATGCGGTCAAATACGGCGACGGCGCCGAGGTGCGGCTGGTCGCGGAGACGACCATGGTGCGGATCGAGGTGGCGGATCGCGGGCCCGGCATTCCGGAGGAACGGCTGGGGGACGTGTTCGAGGCGTTCACCCGGCTGGAGACGTCGCGCAATCGCGACACCGGCGGGATCGGTCTGGGGCTGGCGCTGGCGCGAACGATCGTGCGCGAGGCGGGCGGCGACGTGCGGCTGGCGAACCGCGACGGCGGCGGCCTGTGCGCGACGATCGAACTGCCGCGGTGAGCGAAGTTTCGCGCCCGCCTGTCTCACGCCGTTCGCCGCGAGCCTGTCGAAGGGCTTGATTCCCAAGGTGCTTCGACAGGCTCAGCACGACCGGTCGGGGGTCAATCCTCCGCGATCTGGCTGTGCGCCTGCGTATCGCGCATCCGCCAATAGGTGATGAGCGATACCGCGATCATCGCGGTGACGTACCAGTAGAAGGCGCGCTCCATCTGCGCATTCTTGAGCCACAGCGCGACATATTCGGCGGTGCCGCCGAACGCGGTGTTGGCCAGCGCATAGGGCAAGGCGACGCCGAGTGCGCGGATATGCGCGGGGAACAGCTCCGCCTTCACCACCGCGTTGATCGCGGTATAGCCGGTCACGATCACCAGCGCGGTCATCACCAGCGCGAAGGCGGCGAGCGGATTCTTCACCGTCTCCAGCGCGGTGAAGATCGGCACCGTCGCCAGCACGCCGGCGATACCGAAGCCGATCATCAGCGGCCGGCGGCCGATCCGGTCGGACAAGGCCCCCGCCAGCGGCTGCAACGCCGCATAGAGCGCGAGCGCGCCGGTCATCACCCAGGTCGCGGTCTCGCGGCTGAAGCCGCTGGTGTTGACCAGGAACTTCTGCATGTACGTCGTATAGGCATAGAAAGCGAGCGTACCGCCGGCGGTCAAGAGCACCACCGTCGCCGCCTGCCGCGGATGTTTGGAGAAGAGCAGCCAGCCGCTCGACTTGGGCTTGTCCTTGGCATTGGTGAACGCCTCGGTCTCCATCAGCCCGCGCCGGATGCGGAAGACGACGATTGCGAGCAGCCCACCCAGCGCGAACGGCAGGCGCCAGCCCCATTCCTCGAGCTGCCCCTCGCTCAGCACCGCTTGCAACAGCAGCAGCGTGAAGAGCGCGAGCAACTGGCCGGCGATCAGCGTGACATATTGAAAGGACGAGAAGAAGCCGCGCCGGTTCTTCCCCGCCATCTCCGACAGATAGACCGCGCTCGCACCATATTCGCCGCCGACTGACAGGCCCTGCATCAGCCGCGCGAAGACGAGCAGCGCGGGCGCGCCCCAGCCGATCGTCGCATAGCTCGGACAGATCGCGATCAGGAAGGCGCCGGCGCACATCAGCGTCACCGACAGCGTCAGCCCCGCCTTGCGACCCTTACGGTCGGCGTAGATGCCCATGATCCACGCGCCGATCGGCCGCATGACGAAGCCGACCGCGAACACCGCGGCGGTGTTGAGCAATTGCGCGGTGGGATCGCCCTTCGGAAAGAAATGCGGCGCGAAATACAGGCCGAACGCGGAATAGACGTACCAGTCGAACCATTCGACCAGATTGCCCGCCGAACCGCCGAGGATCGACTTGAGCCGGCCCGCCGGCGCCGCCGCCGCGCCGCTCATTTCGCCGCTCCGGTGGGGAAACCGCGCTTGCGCAGCAAGGCGTTGACGTCGGGGTCACGGCCGCGGAACGCGCGATAGGCTTCGGCGCGGTCGGTTTCGTTGCCGGTCGACAGCAGGATCTTGGCGAAGCGATCCGCGGTCGTCTTGTCCCACGGGCTGCCCGCCTCCTCGAACGCCGCGAACGTGTCGGCGTCCATCGTCTCCGACCACAGATAGCTGTAATAGCCCGCCGAATAGCTGTCTGACGAGAATAGATGATTGAACTGCGGCAGGCGGTGCCGCATCACGATCTCACGCGGCATGCCGATCTCGACGAGCGCCTTGCGCTCGAATGCGTCGGGATCGACGATTCCGTCGGCGACGGTGTGCAGCTTCATGTCGACAATCGCCGAGGACAGATATTCGGTGGTGGCGAAGCCCTGGTTGAACGTCTTCGACGCCTCGATCTTGTCGAGCAGCGCCTGCGGCATCGCCGCACCGGTCTGGTAATGGCGCGCATATTTGTCGAGCACGTCGCGGGTGAGCAGCCAATGCTCGTTCACCTGGCTGGGATATTCGACGAAGTCGCGCGGCGTACCGGCGAGGCCGGGATAGGTGACGTTCTGCAGCATCGCGTGGATCGCGTGGCCGAATTCGTGGAACAACGTCTGCGCATCGTCGAGGCTGATGAGGATCGGCTCGCCTTTGGCACCCTTGGCGAAATTGTTGTTGTTCGACGATAGCACATTTTGCGCCGGCGCGAGGTTGCGCTGGCCCCGATAGGTGTTGGCCCAGGCGCCCGAGCGCTTGCCGGTCCGCGCGAAATCGTCGCGGTAGAACAGGCCCACTTCCTTGCCGTTGCGGTCGGTGACGTGCCAGACGCGCATGTTTGGCTCGAACACTGGCACGGTGCCGGTGATCTCCTTGAAATTCAGCCCGTACAGCCGGTTGGCGGCGTAGAGCGAGCCCTGGATGATGTTGTTGAGCTCGAAATAGGGTTTGAGCTGCGCCTGATCGAGGTCGTAGCGGGCCTTGCGCACCTGCTCCTGATAGAAGCGATAGTCCCACGGCGCGATCGTGATCTTCGCGCCGCTCTTGTCGGCGATCGCCTGCATGTCGCGGACCTCTTCGCCGACCCGCGCCTTGGCGGCGGGCCAGACGCGCAGCATCAGGTCCATCGCCGCCGCCGGCGTCTTCGCCATCGTGTCCTGCATCCGCCAGTGGGCATGCGTCCTGAAGCCGAGCAGATGCGCGCGGTCGGCGCGCAGTTTGACGATCTGCGCGATCACCGCATTGGTGTCGTTCGCGTCGCCATTGTCGCCGCGGTTGGTGAAGGCGCGCCACACCTTCTCGCGGAGGTCGCGGTCGCTCGCGAAAGTGAGCACGGGATCGACCGCGGAGCGCGTGTTGACGATCGCCCAGCCAGTCTGGCCGCGTTCGGCGGCGGCGGCCTTGGCGACCGCCTTGACGCTGTCGGGGACGCCGGCGAGCTGCGCCTCGTCGGGGACGAGGATCGCGGTCCCCTCGTCGGCGAGCAGGCGCTTGGAGAAGTCGCTGAACGCGCTGGCGAGCTGCTGGTTATAGGCCGAAAGCTGCGCCTTCTGCGCCGCATTCAGCTTCGCGCCCTGACGGACGTAGCTGTCATAGGTGCGCGTCACCAGCCGCTGCTGCTGCGCGTCGAGCTTGGCGCGCGCCTTATAGACCGCCTCGATCCGCGCGAAAAGCTTGGGATCGAAGGTGATCGCGTCCGACGCGGCGGCGAATTTGGGCGACCATTCGCGGTCGAGCGCCTGATAGGCCGGGCTGTTCATATTGCCGGTCATCACGCCGAACAGCGTCATCACCCGGCCGTAGCGCTGGCCGGCGAGCTGCATCGGCACGAAGGTGTTGGCGAAGGTCGGCGCGGCGGGGTCGTCGGCGATGCGGCGATAGTCGGCGGCGCGCTCGGCAAGGGCTGCCTCGAACGCGACGGGGAACAGCTCCGGCTTCACCTTGTCCCAGGGGGGAACGCCGCCATAGAGACCGGTCCACTCGGCGAGCAGCGGGTTGGCCGTGGGCGACTGCGCCAGCGCGTCGGTGGCGATCAGCGTACCGGCACCGATGAGGGGCAGGCCGAATGCGGCGGCGACGAGATATTGCAGCAAGACGTTCTCCGGATCGTTCAGCGACCTAGCATAGCCGCTGATCCCGGCACGTCACCCCGGCTGATTGGCCTGCGCCTGCGCCGCGTGCACCGCGGCGAGCAGGCGGCGCCCCGTCTCCGCGGCGGCCGCGGGGGTCATCGCCACCGCCACGCCGCCGGGACCATCGAGCAGCACCTGCCCGTTCTCCACCGACACGATCCCCGCCTCGGTCTGGACGGCATAGGGACGGCCGGCTTGCTCGTCGGCGAAGGTCATCCCGTCTTCCAAACGCCGACATCCGAATAGAGATAGTCGCTGGCGAATTCGGCCACGGCGCAGAGCCCGCGGTGGTCGAGGATTTCGACGCGGCCGTTCTTGAACGTAAGCAGCGCCCGCTCGCGCAACGTGCGCAAGGTGCGGTTGACGTGGACGCCGGTCAGCCCGCACGCCTCGGCGAGATCGGGCTGGGTGAGCGGCAGGTCGAACTTGCCGTCCCGCGCCAGTCCGACCATCTCCAGCCGCGCGTAAAGCTCGCAGAAGAAGTGCGCGAGCCGGCCCTCGGCACCGAGACGGCCGAGGCGGAAGATCCATTCGCGATGCATCGCTGCGTCGATCAGGGTCGCGAACCACAGGAAGCGGGTCAAGGCGGGATGCTGTTCGGTGATGCCGACCAGTGTCTGATGATCGAACAGCGCCATCTTGACCGGGCCGAGCGTGCCGATGTCATGATCGAGGCGGCCGGTCGGGAAGCCATGGAGATCGACGAAATCGCCCGGGATATGGACCGAAACGAGCTGCCGATAGCCCTCCCGATCGTCCATATAGCGGGTGACGTAGCCCTCGATCAGCATCATGCTGGTCTCGACCGGCTCGCCGCGCCGGACGAGGTGGTGGCGCGCCGGATAGTCCTTCACCGTCGCCGCCGCATCCTCGAGCACACGACGCTCCTCGGGCGTCATCCGCATGCGGCTACGGCCCATGAGGAAGCGGCCGGTCCGCGGAAATTGACCTAGATCGTCCTGGGTGTTCACGGTGTCCGTCGGATCGTCTCTCATCAACACACTCTAACAGGAATCGGTGGCGTAACGTTCCATCGCAAGCTTCACGTCGCCGCGCAAGCCGGCGTCGGACGCGTGCCGATCGCGATGGCGAGCCGTGCTCGAATCGCGGCCGAGATGCACTTCGAGCTGGGCGGCGCGTGACGTGGAGGGTGACGCGCGAGGCGGAATGGAAAGCGACGCGGTGATCGAGGCCGCTTTCTACGGCACGAGGGGCGGCGCGGCGCTGCGCAACGTCGCCGGCTCCTTCTATGACTTCACGGCGCAGCATTTCACCGGTACGCACGCGACCACGCTGACCGCGCCACCCGATGCCTGGGGTGCACGGTCGGCCGCCGTCTGGGCGGAGCAGCTCGCTGCCTCGCCCGCATTCGATCCAGCCGCGACGCTGTTCGCGCGCAGCGCCGAGGTGCTCGACCGCATCTATGGCCGTTAACGGGACTTAGCGCACGACCATGGGCGAACCAGCCACTTCATCGTCAGGGGTGTTCGAGCCCGGCCGCAACGTATGGCGGGTGGCCCGCGCCGAGCGGCTGTCGGTGATCGTCGATGCCGATCGCTATTTCGGGGTCGCGCGCGAGGCGTTCGCGCAGGCGAAGCGGCGGATCATGCTGGTCGGCTGGGACTTTGACGCGCGCATCCGGCTGGTCGGCAGCACCGGCACCACCGAAGGCCCGGAGACGGTCGGCGATTTCCTCTACTGGCTGGTCGAGCGCAATCCCGAGCTGGAGCTGTACCTGCTGCGCTGGGACGTCGGCGCGATGAAGTCGGTGTTCCGCGGCAAGACGATGTTCACCGTGCTGAAATGGGCGCGCCATCCGCGCATCCACGTCAAGCTCGACCACCACCACCCGACCGCCTCGTCGCATCACCAAAAACTGGTCTCGATCGACGATTGCCTCGCCTTCTGCGGCGGCATCGACATGACCGCCGAGCGCTGGGACACGCGCGCGCACCGCGACGACGATCCCGGCCGCAAGCTGCCGGGGGGCAAGCCGTACAAGCCGTGGCACGATGCGACCACCGCGATCACCGGTCCGGCGGCGGCGGCGCTCGGCGAATTGTGCCGGCAGCGCTGGAAACTGGCGACGGGGGTGATGCTGCCGCCGGTCGCGAGCGAGGGCAGCTGCTGGCCGGCGTCGCTCGAAGCGACCTTCGAGGGCGTCGACCTCGGCATCGCGCGCAGCCAGCCAGAGATGCCCGACGAGGCGCCGGTGACCGAGATCGAGGCATTGTTCCTCGACCAGATCCGCAGCGCGCGCCGCCACATCTATTGCGAGAGCCAGTATTTCGCCTCGCGCCGGATCGCCGAGGCGATCGCGGCGCGGCTGGACGAGGCGGACGGGCCCGAGATCGTCATCGTCAACCCGCTGACCGCGCAAGGCTGGCTCGAGCCGCTGGCGATGGACACCGCACGCGCACGGCTGGTCGAGACGCTGCGGCGGCGTGACACGCACGGGCGGCTGCGGCTGTACCATCCGTTCACCCGCGGCGGCACGGCGATCTATTGCCACGCCAAGATCACCATCGTCGACGACCGGCAGCTGCGCGTCGGCTCGGCGAACATCAACAACCGTTCGCTGCGGCTCGACACCGAATGCGACGTGGTGCTCGACGCCGCGCGGCATCCGGACGACGGGCTGGAGGCGAAGATCGTCGCGGTGCGCAACGACCTGATCGCCGAGCATCTCGACGTGCCGGCGGAGCGCGTCGGCCAGTTGATCGAGCAGACCGGGTCGCTGATCGAGACGATCGAGCGGCTGCGCGGGCCGGGCCGCTCGCTCAGGCCCTATACGGTGCCGGATCTGGACGGCGTCGAGAAATGGCTGGCGGACAATGAGGTGCTCGACCCCGAGGGGCCGGGCGAGATGTTCGAGTCGGTGACGCATCGCGGGCTGTTCCGCGGCCGGCTGCGGCGGGTGCGCTAGGGGGGGAGTCCATTTTCCCCGAAGTGCTGGGCTATCGGATGCGAGCGTGCGAGTGTTCGAGACGCGTTTCCAAAGCCACTCCGTCACCCCGGACTCGTTCCGGGGTCCACCCCGCGGCGAGGAGAAAGGCTTGATGGGACACCGTTCTCTTGTTGCTGGGTGGACCCCGGAACGTGTCCGGGGTGACGAATCTCATGAGGAAAGCGATCGAGCCTCATCATTGCCGCCGTCTGCGATAGCCCCTCCCTTCAGTGCAGCGTCGCGCGGTAGCGGAGCAGCGCTTCGGGTTCGTCGGTCTGGATGATGCTGACGCCGTCGCGGTACAGGCGCCCCCAGACGGCGTCCGGATCGCGCAGCGCCTGAACGTCGCCATAGCCGGGCACGAACCCCTCCCACAGGCTGTTGATCCACAAGCGGACATTGTGCGCCCGCGCCGCGGTTGCGAGCGGGGCGAGCTGTGCCTCGTCGAGCCGCGGCAGTTCGATGCCGGCGGGGTGTGCGCCGGTCATCTGGTGCTTCGCGATCGCGGTGAGATCGGCCTGCCCGCGCGGGTTGAGGAGGATCGGCATGTAGAGCAGCCGGTCGAACGGCGGTTGCGCGGCCATCGCCGGCGTGTCTGGGCCGACTTCGGACTTGATGACGATCTGTTTCTCCATGCCGGCGCGCAACACCGCCGCGGCGACTTCGGGATAGATGCTCGCCTTGACGTCGAGGTTGAGCATGATCCGCCCCTTGGCCAGCGCCAGCATCTGGTCGAGCGTCAGCATATGTTCGTCGGTCAGCGCCGCCTTGGCACCGCCCTCGTCGTCGCGCAGGCGGAGCTTGGCGAGGTCCGCCCAGAGCTGCTGGTCGACCGCGCCGCTGCCGTCGGTGGTGCGGTCGAGCGTGGCGTCGTGGATCATCACCAGCACGCCGTCGGCGGAGCGGCGGACGTCGGTCTCCATCAGGTCGACGCCGAGCGCGACGCAGCGTTCGAGCCCGGCGCGCGAATTCTCCGGCACCGACTGCGGCATGCCATGGCGCGGCGCGGGATTATGGCAGCCGCGATGCGCGACCACGACCAAGCCGCCCTTCGGATCGGCGAGCCGCGCCTGGATCGCCGCGACGACACCGGCGGGCGCCGCGCCCGCGCCGGCCGGCAGCGCGGCGGCGAGGCCGAGCGCGAGCGTCAGGATCGTCTTCATCATCGTCTTTTGCTCCGTCAGAAGGTGGGCGTGATGCGCAGGCCGAGCCAGAAGGTGGTCGGCACCGAATAGCTGTCCTTGAGCAGATCCTGTCCGGGGCCGGTGACGCTGGTGATGCGGCGATGGGTGACGTTGCCGATCTGGCCGATCAGGCTGACCGCCGGATTGACTGCATAGGTCGCCGAGAGGTCGACCTGCTCGCGCGGCGCCCAATAGAGGTCCTGCCAGGTGATGTTGCTGATTACCGCACGCAACGCCTTGCCCTGCCGGTTGTAGGCGGCGCGCAGTTCGAGCCCGCCGGCGTTGTAGAAGACCGTCGCATTGGCAGTGTAGCCGGGCTGTCCGACGAGGCGGTCGATCGACCGGCTGGTCGTCGTCGAGCCGGTCGAATAGGGCACGGTGATCCGCCCGTCGAGCAGCGCCAGATTGGCGGAGAAGCCGAAGCCGGCGAGCAAGGGCGCGATCGGCCGCAGCGTGTTGACGATCAGCGACCCCTCGACGCCGCGTATCCGCGCCGAGGCGGCGTTGGCGGGCGTGCTGATCGCGGCACTGGCGTAGGTGGTGCCGTCGAAGGTGAACGGCCCGACGTTGGTCAGCGTGAAGATCTCGTCGTGGATCTGCTTGTCAAACAGGGCGAGCGACAGCATGCCGCCGAACGGAACGATGCGCAGGTCCGCCGCGAGATCGAGATTGTCCGACACGCGCGGCCGGATATCGGGCGCGCCGATCGTGACGGTGACGCCGGTCGCGGCGGGATTGCCCTGATCGGCCGGATTGACGAAGCCGATCGAGGTGCGGGCGGCATAAGCGTCATAGGGCGGCCGGCCGAGGGTGCGGCTCGCCGCGGCGCGCAGGTCGAGCAGCGGCGTCGCATGGACGGTGAGCACCGTCGAGGGCAGCAGATAGCGGTAGGAGGAGCCGGTCTGCCTGTCGACATAGACGTACGTGCCGCTCGCCCTGTCGAGCTGGCGCTGGCGGCCGACGGTGGATTGTCTGGTGTCGTCGTACCGCAGGCCGACCTGCAGATTGAGCTGTTCGCCGCGCTGCGAGACGAGCGCATAGGCGCCGAACACCTGCTCGCGGTGGGTGAAATTGTCCTGATTGCTGAAGCTGTACTGGTCGGTGGCATTATAGGCGCTGCGCGGTGCCGCCTCGACCTGCGCGCGCGCCTTGGCGGGATCGAGCGCGAACAGGTTCAGGCCGAGATAGGGCATGATCGCGTTCGACGGCCCGAGCACGTCGGCCATGCCGAGCGCGGGCGCGGTGGCGTTGGGCTGATATTCGCTACGACCGATGCTGAAGCGCGGGCGGTCGTCGGTGTAGACCATCCCGATCGCCGCGCCGAAGCCGCGATCGTCGAGACCCTGGTTGATGCCGTAATCGAGCCGGCCGGTGGCGAGGCGGTTCGCCGCCTGCCGCCGATAGTCGCTCGCCGGCCGCCAGTAGAGCAGGCTGTATTTGCCGAGGTCGTTGTACGCGGCGGCGGTGATCGGGAAACGCTGGTCGAATCCCGACGTGTCGTAGGTGAAGCCATATTCGGGCGTGGCGACGATCGTCGCGGCCTTGCCGGTGGTGGTGGTCGGCGCCGCCGCCGAACGGGTGACGTTGGTGGCGTATTTGACCATGAAGATCGGCTCGTCATAGGTCGCCTTCGACACCGAGGCGCGGCCACTGAGCAGTTGGTTGGGCGCCGGATGCCAGTTGAAGCCGGTCTGGCCGACGCGGGTGCGCGTCGTGGTGATCTGGTTGGCGTAGCCGACCTCGACATCGCCGCCGGGGTAGACGCCCGACGTCGGGGTCTGGGCGAACACGGTATTGCGGTTGCGCGGATCGATGATGATCTCGTTGCGCTGCATATCGTCGCGGAACAGATAATAGCCGCCGGTGACGAAGGCATCGAACCCGTCGGTCAGCCGCGTCTCGAGCTTGCCGGTGATGCCGTAGCGATCACGGACGTCCATCACGTACCAATATTTGTCCTGCTGCGGCACGGCATAGCCGTTGCCGACATTGGTGCCGCTCTGCAGGACGCCGGCCTTGTCGTAGAAGCTGTAATGCACCGTATCGGTGGTCATGTGGGTTTCGGTGTAGCTCGACAGCTTCTGGTAATTGGCCGAGAGCGTCGCGCCGAACTGATGCTGGGCGCCGAAGGTGGTGCTGCCGGTGGCGATCAGGCGGAAGCCGGGATCGCTCTGGTCGCGCGGCTTGCCGGTGTCGTTGGCGTGGCCGAGCGACGCCTCGGCGGTGAAGAACGGCCTGCCGTGATTCTCGAACGCCGAGCGCGTCTTGAGGTTGATGGCGCCGCCGGTGGCGTTGGGATCGAGATCGGCGGTGAAGCTCTTCACCACCTGGATCTCGCTGACCATCGAGGACGGCAGGATGTCGAGCCGGACGCCGCGGGTGATCGAGCCGAGCGTGCCGTTGGGCGTGCCCGGCGAGGCGATGGTCAGCCCGTCGATCGTGACGTTGTTGTAGCTCGGCCCAAGGCCGCGCAGCACCGGCGTCGCCGCTTCGTCGCGGGGATGTTCGTTGTCGGTCGCCGGCAGCACCGACAGGCCGGGGACGCGGCGCAGCGCCTCGACGATCGTATTGTCGGGCAGCGCGCGCACGTCGGTGGCGCTGACCACGTCGACGATGTTGGTGGCGTTGCGCTTGCTCTCGATCGCCGCGGCATTGGCGCGGCGGATGCCGGTGACGACGATGTCGGCCGGCGCCTTCTCCTCGGGCGCGGCGGCCGCTTCGGCCTGGCTCGGTTCGGCGGCTTGCGCGGCGACGGGCGGCGCGACGACGAGCAGCGACGCGGACGCGAGCAGACGCGCCGACATGGTGTGACGAACGGACATTGACCCCCCAATGCGTGACAAACGATGAAATGCTGCGGGTGCCCGGGGCGTGCGGGAACCCGCTTCGTCAGAAGCCCCCCGACAAAGTGAAGAACGCCATCCGCGGCGGCTGGGCGTAGGTGTTGTAGGTCTTGACGACGCCGACGCCGGCGAGCTCGTAGATGCCGCGGCGGGCGGTCAGGTTGGTGATGTTGACCGCGAACCGCAGGTTGTGGAGCCCCGCGACGACGTCCTGCGGCAGCGTGTAGGCGGCTTGCAGGTTGAGCAGGAACCGCCCCGGCACCGACTGGTCGTTGGTGTAGGTCGCGAAGCGCGGGCCGACGTAATCGCCGATCACCTGCGTCTCGAACGGGCCCGAGTTGAGCGTCAGCACGGTCTTGTTCAGCCAGCGCGCGACGTTGGGCACGTCCTTGCCGGCGGTCGCGATGACGCTGCTGCCGCTCTTGTAATCGTCAGCGTAGCGCGAGCGATTGTACGACAGCGCATTGTAGAGCGATACCGACGGGCCGAAGCGCAGGGTCGCCGCCGCGTCGATGCCGTTGGTGCGCACGGCACCGACGTTCTGGAGGATGCTCGCGCCGCCCAGCACCGAGCCGATCACCTGCGTAGAGCTGATCTGCAGCAGCCGGTTGCTGAAGTCGACGTGATAGGCGCTGATCTGGCCCTCGATCGCGGTCAGCGGGCCGGCATCGACGTGATGCCGGGCGCGCACGCCGGCTTCGTAGGTCCACGAGCTTTCCGGCTGGGTGTTCTTCCTGATCGCGTCGAACAGGTCCTGGCTGCCGACGTTATAGGGCGACAGGCCGCCGGCGATCGACGCCTGGAACTGGCGGACGTTCCGCTGGATGTGACCGAAGAGCTGATCGTCGGGCGTCACGTCCCACACCGCGCCGATCGCCGGCAGGAACCATTTGCGCGTGTTGAGCTGCCCTTCGGGATAGCGCGTCGAGGTGCCGCCGGGCAGCGGCATGGCGTTCGGCAGCGGCTGGACGAGGACGCGGCCATTGGCGAATTGCAGGCTCGACTTGAAGCCGCCCTCAATCGTCAGCGTCGGCGTGACGTGCCAGCGATCCTGCAAATGCAGCTGGACGACGTCGTAGCTCGTGACGCTGGCATATTGCGTCAGCTTCAGCAGCGCCGGGTCGGCCCATTCATAGGGTGACGGCGGCGGCGCATCGACCGGCACCGCATACCAATTGCGAAAGATCGTATTCCGATTGTGCTCGTACCAGCCGCCGAGGCCGATCTCGTGATCGCCGGCGGTGATCGCCAGCGACGAGAGCACGCCCTTGCGATCGATGCCATATTCGGTCGTGCGCAGCGCATAGCCCGAATTGCCGAAGACCGATTTGAGGTTCTGGCCGGGGAAATAGACGGAGAACAGCGCCGGCAGCCCCGCCGCCGACACCGGTCCGACGATCTGCCCCTGCCCCTCGTCGTGATGACCGTAGACCTGGTTGCTGAAGGTGACGGCATCGCTGAAGCGATAGTCGTACTTGACGTAGAACAGGTAATCGGTGCGCTGCGCGTCGCCGTAATAATTGGCGTAATTGTTGGGGTTGTTCGCCGGCGGCTTGCCGTTGGCGTCGACGTAGCGCAGCGCCGCCTGCCAATCGGGATACAGCAACGAGCGGTAATAAGGCTCCAGCCCGCCGGCATTGTGCGCGACCGAATCCTGATTGGGCTCGGCCTTGTCGGACAGCGCCGCATAGCCGGTCAGCGTGCCGTGTTCGCCCTTGTGGACGAATTTGGCATTGGCCTGCCAGCCGCCCTGTCGCGCCGGGAATTCCCAGGCGCGCGCCTTCTGGCGGACGATCGAGAGATAGCCGCTGTTGGTGCCGCCGAACGCCTCGGCATCACCGCTGTCGAGGCGCAGATAGGTGCGTTGCGCGTCATAGCTGCCGAGCGTCTGCGCGAAACGCAGGCCGGCGCGCGCGGTCGGCTGGCTGGTATAGGTCTCGAGCCCGCCACCGAGGTTGCTCGCCGAGGCGGTGGCGAGATCGGCGGCGCCCGAGGTCAGGCGGACCGAGCCGACATCCTCGCTGATCACCGCGCGCTGCGGCGACAAGCCGTTGTAATTGCCGTAGGACTGGTCGCCGAGCGGCACGCCGTCGAGGGTGAAGCCGAGCTGGTTCTGGTTGAAGCCGTGGACGATCAGCGAGATGTTCTGTTCGTTGTTGCCCCACGGATCGGCGGTCTCGAACTGGACGCCGGGCAGCGTCTGGATCGCCTTGACCGGGTTCACGCCGGGCAGCACCTTCTGCATCTCGGCACCGTCGATCGTCACCGCCGAGCGCGTGGTGCGCGCGGCGGTGACGACGACCACGCCGTCCTGATCGTCACCCTGCGCCGCGGCGGCAGGCGCGGCGGCATCCGGCGCCGTCTGTGCCGCGGCGGCGGAGGCCTGGCCGAGCGCGGCGATGGAGACGGCGAGCAACAACGCGCCGCGGCGATGGCGCGCGGCGATGAACGGCAATGACATGACTTTCCCCAATGCGACCGCACGACCGCGGTCGACCGTGCGGTTAGGGGCAGGGTGTGACGCTTCGGCGTCGTTTTGATTGCGGTATCAAGTTTGTCGCAAACGTTTGTGAGGTGGCCGTACGGATCATGCCATCGTGTGGCGATCGCGCAACACGGTCGCGCGATGACCGACCGTGCCGCGGGCGTTGCGCGCCTTGATGCCGTCGACCATGATCCATTCGTTGGTGACGCGATCGGCGGCGACGGTCATCGCCATATAGCCGCGGCGCGACGTGTCGCACCATTTCAGCTCGGGATTGGCGCGGACGAGCGCGGCGGCGACCTGCGCGGGATCGGTGCCGACGCTGCTCTCGAATCCGGGCGAGGTGACGCTGTGGCCGGCGAATTCGACCGCGGCGGGGCGGCCGTCCTGGACGAGGTCGTAGGCCCAGGCGTTGTGGCTGTCGCCGGAGATCAGCACGGTGTTGCCGCCGATCTGCTGCACCGACTTGAGGAAGCGCGCGCGGGCGGCGGGATAGCCACCCCAATTGTCGTAATTGAACGGCAGGCCCAGCGCCCCGGCGGCGACGCCGGCGCTGACGTAGCCGCGCGCCTCCGGCTTCATCGCGGCGAGCCAGCCCTGCGTCTCGGGCGGCATCACCGTGGCACCCATGATCGTGCCGAAGCCGACGATCTGCCACGGCCGGCCGCTGCGCACCGAGGCGCGCATCGCGTGGCTCAGCCACACCTCCTGCTGGCTGCCCATCATCGTCACCGCCGGGTCCTGCCACGGACCGTCGCGGAACGCCTTGAGCGCGGCGACGGGGTCGGCGGCGCGGAACAGCGGCGCGACATCGGGCTGGCGGGTGCGCGCGAGCAGCCGCGTCTCGGTGCGGAACAGCGTCGCGAGGCCACCGATGTCATAGGCCTTCCACGGCTCGTCGGAGACCGGCATCCATTCGCGATAGGCCTGGATCGAGGCGGCGCGGCGGGCATTCCAGTCGCCCTCGGTCTCGGGCGTATGGTTCTCGGCGCCGCCCTCCCAACTGTCGTTGGCACTCTCGTGATCGTCCCATTGCACGATCATCGGCATGGCGCGGTGGAGCGCCTGCAGATCGGGATCGGCGCGGTAGCTGCCGTAGCGCAGGCGATAATCGGCGAGGTGGATGATCTCGCTCTGCGGCGCCGGGGTGCGGCCGGGGACGGCGTCGGCGGGCAGCGGATAATGCGCCGGCGCATATTCGTAGAGATAATCGCCGAGATGGATGGCGCAGTCGAAGCCGCCCTGCGCGACGGCGTGCGCATACGCGTTGAACCAGCCGAAGCCGATGTTCGAGCAGGAGAAGATCGCGGCGCGCCAGGTCTTCATGCCGTCTTCGGGCAGCGTCGCGGTACGGCCGACCGGCGAGTGGCTGCCGTCCGGCGCGACGAAGCGATAGTGATAGCTGCGGCCGGGCTGGAGGCCGTCGACGGTGATCTTGGCGGTATGGTCGCGCCACGGGCCGGTGATCTGCGCCCCGCCGGTGACGACGCGGGCGAAGTCGGGGGTCTCCGCGACCTCGACGCGCAGCTCGACGGGGCCGCCGTCGGCGGGGACGAAGCGGGTCCACAGCAGCACCGAATCGGCGGCGGGCTCGCCGCTCGCCACCGCATGGGTGAAGCCGCGGGCGTTGCCCAGTGCCTGGAGCGCGAGCGCGCCGCCGGGCAGCGCGGTGGCGCCCAGCCCGATCATGGCGGTCTTCATAAGCATGCGGCGATCGAGAATCATGATGGTGCTCCGGTGTCGTTGCGCCGCCCATGCAATGCGATTGTGAAACGTGCGCGACGCCTACCGCGCCGCAACATAACCCTTGCGATTAGTTAGATACCTATCTATCTGAACCGAGTGACCCGTCCTACCCCTGCCCAGATGCGCGCCTTTTCGGCGCACCTCGTGCCGCTCGGCCGTCGCTATCGGCGCGCGCTCGACGACGGCCTCGCCGGCCTGTCGCTGTCGCATACGCCGGCGCTGGCGGTGATGCTGATCGGCCGCGCCGCCGAAGGGCTGCGCCAGGGCGCGCTCGCCGACCAGCTCGGCGTCGAGGCGCCCTCGGTGGTGCCGCTGATCGACCAGCTCGAACGCAGCGGCCTCGTCGAGCGGCGCGTCGACACCACCGATAAGCGCGCGCGCCTGCTCCATCTGACCGCCGCGGGCACGACGCTCGCCGCGCAGGTCGAGTCGCGTACCGCGGAGATCCGCCAGACGCTGCTCGCCTGTATCGAGGCGGAGGAGCTGGTGGTCGCGACGCGGGTGCTCGACCGGCTCCATGCGACGATGACGCGCCTCGACGATCAGGGCTGAGCCACGGCGATGCGGATCGGGCTGCGCGAGACGGTATTCTCGGTCAATTGCTTCGCGGCGGCGATGCTGGCGCTGTTCGTGTCCTTCTCGCTCGGGCTGGAGCGGCCGTTCTGGGCGATGGCGACGGTCTATATCACCAGCCAGCCGTTGAGCGGCGCGGTCCGGTCCAAGGCGGTGTTCCGGCTCGCCGGCACCGCGGTCGGCGGGATCGTCACCGTGCTGCTGGTGCCGGCGCTGGTCAATGCGCCGGTGCTGCTGTCGCTGGCGCTCGCTTCGTGGGTGGCGCTGTGCCAGTTCGTCTCGCTGCTCGACCGGACGCCGCGATCCTATCTGTTCATGCTGGCGGGCTATACCGCGGCGCTGATCGGCTTTCCGTCGGTGACGCATCCCGAGGCGATCTTCGACACCGCGGTGCTGCGCGTGCAAGAGATCGGCATCGGCGTGCTCTGCGCCGCGTTCATCCATGCGGTGATATGGCCGCGCAGCGTCAGCCAGGTGTTCGGCGGCCGCGTCGCCGGGGTGCTGGCGGAGGCGGAGGCGTGGATCGCTGACGTGCTCGCCGCCGCGCCGGTGGCGAGCACCGGACGCGAGCGGCGCAAGCTCGCCGGCGACATCACCGACCTGCACGTCACCGCGACGCATATTCCGTTCGACACCGCGCGCATCCGCCCGACGCGCGCGCTGCTGACCGGGATGCAGGACCGGCTGGTGCTGCTGATCCCGCTGGTCTCCGCGGTCGAGGACCGCTGGCGCAGCCTGATCGCCGCCGGGCCGCTGCCCGCGCCGCTGGCCGATGCGGTGGCGACGGTGCGCGACTGGGTGACGACCCCCGCCCTGCCCGCCGCGCCGGTGATCGCCACGCTCCGGATTGCGCGCGACGCGGTGGCGGCGGACGGCTGGCGCGACCTGCTTGCGCTCAACCTGCTCGCCCGGCTGGAGGAGCTGGTGCTCGCTCTGGCCGAGACGCGGACGCTGGTGGCGGCGGTCGCCGATCCCGCCGGCCGTCCGCCGCCCGCGGTCGGCGCCGTTGCCGCACGGCCGCTGCATCGCGATTACGGGCTGGCACTGCTGTCCGCGACCGCGACGCTGCTGACCGTGCTCGGCTGCTGCCTGTTCTGGATCGTCACCGGCTGGCCGGAGGGGGCGGTCGCGGCGATGATCGCGGCGGTGGTCTGCTGCTTCTTCGCGACGCTGGACGATCCGGTGCCGGCGCAGCGCGGCTTCCTGCTGTGGACGATCGCGTCGCTGCCGCTCGCCGCGCTCTATCTGTTCGCGATCCTGCCGGCGATCGACGGCTTTGCGATGCTGACGCTGGCGATGGCGCCGCCGCTGCTCGTGATGGGCGCGGTGATGGCGAACCCGAGCTGGTACGGGCGGATGGTGCCGATGATGCTCGGCTTTGCGGGCGGGCTGGCGCTGACCAACAGCTTCACCGTCGACGCCGCGAGCTTCTTCAACGCCAATGTCGCGCAGATCATCGGCATCGCCGCGGCGATGGTAATGACGCGGCTGATCCGCAGCATCGGCGCCGGCACCGCGATCCGCCGGCTGCGCCGCGCCGGCTGGCGCGACCTCGCCGCGCTCGCCGAACACCCAGCGGACCCGGCGGTGGCGCAGATCGCGGCATGGCGCAGCCGCATGCTCGACCGCGTCGGCCTGCTCGCCAGCCGCATCGGCGAGGTGGAGGACGAGGAGCGCGACGCCGCCGCCGCGACGCTGCGCGAATTGCGCATGGGGCTGAGCATCGCGCAGATCGCGCCGGTCGCCGACCATGCCGCGCTGCGCGCCGCGCTGGCCCGCCACTTCCGCATGCTGGCGAGCGGCGACGATGTCGCGCCGCCGGCCGAGCTGCTCGACCGGATCGACGGCGCGATCGCCGCCGGCCGCACGATCGCCGATCCCGAGGAACGCCGCGGGCAATTGGTCAATCTCGTCGGATTGCGGCGCAACGTCTTCCCCGCCGCGCCCGACTGGCACGAAGCGCAGGCGGCGGCATGACCGCCGACCTGGATATCGGCGGCGTGTTCGTCCACCCGCTGCTGCTCGCCGCGATCCTCGCCTTCGTGCTGGCGGAGGCGATCGGCTGGGCGCTGGCGCGGGCCCGGCTGTATCGTTTCGTCTGGCATCGCGGCCTGTTCGACGTCGCGCTGACCATCGTCCTGTGGGCCGGGATCGCCGGCCTGATCACCGGCGGCGACCCCGCCGCGGCTTTTTTCAGCTAGAAAGACCATGACTCCACATCCTTCCCTGCGCGTCGTCCTGCGGATCGGCGTCACGCTCGCCGTCGTGCTGCTCGCGGTGGTCGCCGGTCGCCGGCTCTGGGCGCATTACGAGACCGAGCCGTGGACGCGCGACGGCCGCGTGCGCGCCGATATCGTCCAGGTCGCGCCGGACGTCTCCGGCCTCGTCACCGAGGTGCTGGTCCGCGACAACCAGCCGGTCGCGGCGGGGACGCCGCTGTTCCGCGTCGACCGGCCGCGCTACCGGCTGGCGGTGGCGCAGGCGGCGGCGGCGGTGGCGGCGCAGCGGGTGCAACTGGCGCAGGCGCGGCGCGAGGCGCAGCGCAACCGCACGCTCGGCGACCTCGTCGCGGGCGAGGTGCGCGAACAGGGCGACGCCAAGGTGGCGCAGCTCGCCACCGCAGTGTCGCAGGCGCAGATCGCGTTGCAGACCGCGCAGCTCAACCTCGCCCGGACCGAGGTGCGCGCGAGCGTCGCCGGCACGGTCAGCAACCTCGATCTGCGGCCCGGCGATTATGCCACCGCGGGCCATCCCGAATTTGCGATCATCGACCGCGGCTCGCTGCACATCATCGGCTATTTCGAGGAGACCAAGCTGCCACGCGTGCATGTCGGCGATCCCGTCCGCGTCCGGCTGATGGGGGACGATCAAATCATCGCCGGCCATGTGCAGAGCATCGCCGGCGGCATCGAGGATCGCGATCGCAGCGCCGGCGCCAATCTGCTCGCCAACGTCAACCCGACCTTCAGCTGGGTGCGGCTGGCGCAGCGCATTCCGGTGCGGGTGGCGATCGACCGGCTGCCGCGCGACGAGATGCTGGTGGTCGGACGTACCGCGACGGTCGAGGTGCTGCCGCGCGCCCGGCCGGTGGCGGCGGGAGCGCGGGCATGACGCGCCGCCTCGCGCTGCTGGCCGCCACGCTGCTCGCCGGCTGCACCACCGCCGGACCCGATTACCATCGGCCCGGCGCCGCGGTGATCGCGCGGCCGAGCGCCACCGCACCGTTCGTCGGCGGCGACGAGGCGGCGTTCGCGGCGATGGCGCCGGTGCCCGACCGCTGGTGGCAGCTCTATCGCGATCCGCGGCTCGACCGGCTGGTCGAACAGGCGCTCGCCGCCAACACCGACCTGCGCGTCGCGACGGCGAATATCGCGCGCGCGCAAGCGTCGCTCGACGTCGCCGAGGATGGCCGGCGCGTCCAGACGCAGGTGCAGGCGTCGCCCGGCTATGCGCAGCGTTCGGCGGAGGAGGAATTGCGGCCCGGCGCCGCTTTGCCCCGCTCCTTCGTCTATGCGGCGAGCGCCGGCATCTCCTATCAGCTCGATCTCGCCGGGCAGGTGCGCCGCGCGATCGAGGCGGCGGATGCCGATGTCGCCGCGACCCGCGCCGCCTATGACAGCGTCCGCATCACCGTCGCGGCGGACACCACCCGCGCCTATCTCGACGCCTGTTCGTCGGCACGCGAGATCGGCGTCGCGCAGCGCGCGCTCGATCTGCAAAGCCGGACGACGCGATTGACCGAGCGGCTGGTCCGCGCCGGGCGCAGCGGCTCGCTCGATGCGACGCGCTCGACGACGCAGGAGGCGCAGGTGCGTGCGACGATGCCAGGCTTGCAGGCGGCGCAGCGGCTGGCGCTGTACCGGCTGGCGACGCTGACCGGCCGACCGCCCGCCGAATTCGACCGCGATGTCGCCGCCTGTACCGGCGAACCGCATCTCGACCGGCCGATCCCGATCGGCGACGGGGCCGCCTTGCTGCGCCGTCGCCCCGACGTGCGCCGCGCCGAATGGGAGCTGCGCGCGGCGACCGCGCGGATCGGCGTCGCCACCGCCGATCTCTATCCGCGCATCGCGCTCGGCGCCTCGGTCGGTTCGGTCGGCCTTGCCGAGCGGGCATTGGGCAGCGACACGTTCAAATTCTCGCTCGGACCGCTGATCAGCTGGCAATTCCCCAACCGGACGCGGGTGCGGGCGCGGATCGCCGCGGCGCAGGCGGAGAGCGATGCCGCTTATGGGCGGTTCGACGGCGCGGTGCTGACCGCGCTGCGCGAAACCGAGAGCGGCCTGACCGTCTATGCGCGCGATCTCGACCGGGTGGCGGCGCTGCGCGAGGCGAGCCGTCAGGCGGGCAAAGCGGCACGCGATGCCGAGACGCTGTTCCGCGCCGGGCGGACCGGCTTCCTGCCGGTGCTCGACGCGCAGCGCACCGCGATCGGTGCCGAACAGACGCTCGCCGCGGCGGAAAGCCGGCTCGCCGCCGATCAGGTACAGCTGTTCCTCGCGCTCGGCGGCGGCTGGCAGACGTGATCGCGCGGGGCACGGACCGAACGCCGGCCTGCCTCGTTCCTGCTGCGACACGCCCCAGACAGGAACCCCGATGACCAACGATCCCCGCACCAGCGCCCCCACCCGTTTTCCCGACGAGCCGCAGCAGCCCGCCCCCGGTGTCGAGGCGAAGATGCGCAACCGTCCCGATCACGGCGAGGACAGCTATCGCGGCAAGGGCCTGCTCGACGGCAAGGTGGCGCTGATCACCGGCGGCGATTCGGGCATCGGCAAGGCGGTGGCGATCGCTTATGCCCGCGAAGGCGCCGACGTCGCCATCTCCTACCTCGCCGACGAACAGGTCGACGCCGAGGATACCAAAGCGTGGGTCGAGAAGGCGGGCAAGCGTTGCCTGCTGCTGCCCGGCGACATCCGCAGCGTCGCGCAGTGCACCGCCCTGGTCGACCAGACGGTGACGGAGCTCGGCAAGCTCGACATCCTCGTCAACAATGCCGCCGCGCAGACGATCAACGAGGATATCGACAGTATCGACGATGCCGAGATGGAGGGCGCCTTCGCCGCCAACGTCTTCGCGATGATCCGCCTTGCCAAGGCGGCGGCGCCGCACCTCAAGCCGGGCTCCGCGATCGTCAACACGACGAGCATCCAGGCGAAGACCGCGACCGAGAACATGATCGTCTATGCGACCACCAAGGGTGCGATCAGCAGCCTGACGATCGGCCTGTCCAACCTGTTCGCGCCCAAGGGCATCCGCGTCAACGCGGTCGCGCCGGGACCGGTGTGGACGCCGATCCAGCCGATCGCCAAGCCGAGCGACGAGCTGGAGACGCTGGGCGAATCGACCCCGCTCGGCCGCGCCGGGCAGCCGGGCGAACTCGCGCCGGCCTATGTGCTGCTCGCCTCGGACGAGGGCAGCTACATCACCGGGGCGATCGTGCCGGTGACCGGCGGCATGCCGATGTATTGAAAGTCAGTCCAGCGCGGGCGGCTCGACCGCCCGCGCCAGCGACGTCGCCAGCCAGCCGTGGCGCAGCGCCTCGGCATCGGCATGCGCGGCGAACACCAGACCGATGTCGCGGCTGAAATCGAAGCCGTCGAGATGTGCGAGCACCACGCCATCCTCGCGGAACCCCTCGGGCATGACGGTGACGCCGAGCCCGGCGCGGACGTAGCTCAACGCCTTGTCGTCGCTGGTCGTGCGCGCGGCGAACACCGGGCGGACGCCGCGGGTGGTGAAGAAGCGGCTGGTTTCGGGGAGCAATTCGCAATGGCGCCGGACGATCATCGGATCGTTGACGAGCTGTTCGGCGCGGATCACCGGCGTGCCGGCGAGCGGATGCGCCTGACCCAGCGCCAGCGCATAGCCCTCGCCGAGCAACTTCAGCCGCGCCTCGGGCGGGTCGCCGTCGCGCAGCAGCGTGAGGGCGAGGTCGATGCGGCCGCGCGCGAGCCGCTCGCGCAGGTCGCGCTCCTTGCCCTCGACGATCTCGAGCCGGTCGCCGCCGGGCGCGCTGCGCTGGTCGGCGAGCAGGCGTTCGATCCAGCGCCGCGGCGTCGTCACCAGCACGCCCAGCCGCAGCGTGCGCACCGGTGCGGTCTCCGCCACCGCGCGCTCCGCCTCGGCGAAACCGGCCTCGATCGCGCGGGCCGAGGCGACCAGCCGCGCGCCGGCGTCGGTCAGCGCGACGCGGCGGTTGGTGCGGTCGAACAGGCTTCGGCCCAGCGTCTTCTCCAGTTTGGCGATGCCGACCGACAGGGTCGGCTGCGAGACGTTGCACGCCGCCGCGGCGCGCGAGAAATTGCCGGTGTCGACCACCGACAGGAAATAGCGAAGATGGTAGCGATCGATCATAGACGGTTTCTATGATGTTCTTGCACGTCTTTCAATTTTCCATGTGACGGACGAGCGGCTACAAGGCCGCAAAAGACGGTGGAGAGACTGATGGCTGAACTGGACTTCGCGCTCGGCGAGATGGCCGACACGATCCGCGAGACGACGCGCCGCTTCGCGCTCGACCGGATCGAACCGATCGCCGCCGCGGTCGACGCCGAGGATCGCTTCGCGCGCGAATTGTGGCCGATGATGGGCGAGCTGGGCCTGCACGGCATCACCGTCGAGGAGGCGGATGGCGGACTCGGCCTCGGCTATCTCGAACATCTCATCGCCTGCGAGGAGATCAGCCGCTCGTCCGCCGCGATCGGCCTCAGCTACGGTGCGCATTCCAATCTGTGCGTCAACCAGATCCGCCGCTGGGCCAACGCCGAGCAGAAGGCCAAGTATCTGCCGAAGCTGATTTCCGGCGAGCATGTCGGCAGCCTCGCCATGTCGGAGGCGGGCGCGGGATCGGACGTCGTCTCGATGAAGCTGCGCGCCGACAAGGTCGACGGCGGCTGGCGGCTCAACGGGACCAAATTCTGGATCACCAACGCCGCTTATGCGGACACGCTGGTCGTCTATGCCAAGACGATCCCCGATGCCGGATCGAAGGGGATCACCGCCTTCCTGATCGAGAAGGATTTCGCCGGTTTTTCGATCGGGCAGAAGATCGACAAGGTCGGCATGCGCGGCTCGCCGACTGCCGAACTGGTGTTCGACGATTGCTTCGTCCCGGACGATCAGGTGATGGGGCCGCTCAACGGCGGCGTGAAGGTGCTGATGTCGGGGCTCGACTACGAGCGCGTCGTGCTGTCGGGCATCCAGCTCGGCATCATGCAGGCGTGCCTCGACGTCGTCCTGCCCTATGTCCGCGAGCGCAAGCAGTTCGGCCGGCCGATCGGCGAGTTCCAGCTGATGCAGGCCAAGGTCGCCGACATGTATGTCGCGCTCAACTCGGCGCGGGCCTATGTCTACGCCGTCGCCAAGGCGTGCGACGCGGGGCGGACGACGCGCTTCGATGCGGCGGGCTGCATCCTGCTCGCCTCGGAAAGCGCGGTGAAGGTCGCCGGCGAGGCGATCCAGGCGCTGGGCGGCGCGGGCTATACGAAGGACTGGCCGGTCGAACGCTATTGGCGCGACGCCAAATTGCTCGACATCGGCGCCGGCACCAACGAGGTGCGCCGCATGCTGATCGGCCGCGAGCTGATCGGCCATGACGCGCCGCGCGCGCAATGACGGTGCTGCGTACCGCGATCGACGCGGCCTCCACCGACTTCGCCGCCAATGACGCGCACAATCGCGCGCTCGCCGAAACGCTGCGCGAGACGGTTGCGACCAGCGCGCTCGGCGGCTCCGACCAGCATCGCGCCCGCCATGTCGCGCGCGGCAAGCTGCTGCCGCGCGACCGCGTCGAGCGGCTGCTCGATCCCGGCTCGCCGTTCCTCGAGGTGGGCGCATTGGCGGCGAACGGCATGTATGGCGGCGATGCCCCCGGCGCGGGGATGATCGCCGGCATCGGCCGCGTCTCGGGTCGCGAATGCCTCATCATCGCCAACGACCCGACGGTGAAGGGCGGCGCCTATTTCCCGATGACGGTGAAGAAGCATCTTCGCGCGCAGGAGATCGCGCGCGAGAACCGGCTGCCGTGCATCTATCTGGTCGATTCGGGCGGCGCCAATCTGCCGCATCAGGCCGAGGTATTTCCCGACCGCGATCATTTCGGCCGCATCTTCTTCAACCAGGCGCAGATGTCGGCGGAGGGGATCGCGCAGATCGCCTGCGTGATGGGCAGCTGCACCGCGGGCGGCGCCTATGTGCCCGCCATGTCCGACGAGACCGTCATCGTCCGCAATCAGGGGACGATCTTCCTCGCCGGCCCGCCGCTGGTCAAGGCGGCGACCGGCGAGGTCATCTCGGCGGAGGAGCTGGGCGGCGCCGACACGCATGCGCGCAAGTCGGGCGTCGTCGACCACGTCGCCGAGAATGACGAGCATGCGCTGCTGATCGTCCGCGATATCGTCGCGACGCTTAACCGGCCCAAGGCGGTCGATATCGAGATCGCCGCGCCGCGGGCGCCTAAGCTCGACCCGCAGGAGCTATACGGCATCGTGCCGCAGGACGTGCGCGCGCCCTATGACGTGCATGAGGTGATCGGGCGGATCGTCGACGGTTCGGACTTCCACGAGTTCAAGCCGTTGTACGGCACCACGCTCGTCTGCGGCTTCGCGCGCATCTGGGGCATGCCGGTGGCGATCCTCGCCAACAATGGCGTGCTGTTCTCGGAGAGTGCGCTGAAAGGCGCGCATTTCATCGAGCTTGCCTGCCAGCGCCGCGTCCCGTTGCTCTTCCTCCAGAACATCTCGGGCTTCATGGTCGGCGGGAAGTATGAGGCGGAAGGCATTGCGAAGAACGGCGCCAAGCTGGTGACCGCGGTCGCCACTGCCTCGGTGCCGAAGATCACCGTGCTGATCGGCGGCAGCTTCGGCGCGGGCAATTACGGCATGTGCGGGCGCGCCTATTCCCCGCGCTTCCTGTTCAGCTGGCCCAATGCGCGCATCTCGGTGATGGGCGGCGAGCAGGCGGCGAGCGTGCTCGCCACCGTGCATCGCGACGCCGATGGCTGGACGCCCGAACAGGCGGAGGCGTTCAAGGCGCCGATCCGCCAGAAATACGAGGACGAGGGCAACCCCTATTACGCCACCGCGCGGCTGTGGGACGACGGCATCATCGATCCCGTCCAGACCCGCGACGTGCTCGGCCTCGCCTTTTCCGCGGCGCTCAACGCGCCCATTCCCCAATCGCCGTCCTTCGGCGTGTTCCGGATGTGATGGCCATGATCGAGAGCCTGCTCATCGCCAATCGCGGCGAAATCGCCCGCCGCATCATCCGCACCGCGCGGCGGCTCGGCATCCGCACGATCGCGGTCCATTCCGACGTCGATGCCGCCATGCCCTTCGTCCGCGAGGCGGATGCGGCGGTGTGCATCGGCACCGCGCTCGCCGCCGACAGCTATCTGCGGCAGGATCGCATCCTCGCCGCCGCCCGCGAGACGGGCGCGGCGGCGATCCATCCCGGCTACGGCTTCCTGTCGGAGAATGCCGAATTCGCCGAGGCGGTGGTCGCCGCGGGCCTCGTCTGGGTCGGCGCGCCGCCCGCCAGCATCCGCGCGATGGGCCTCAAGGATGCCGCCAAGCAACGGATGATCGCCGCCGGTGTGCCGGTGACGCCGGGCTATCTCGGCGCCGACCAGTCGCCCGAACGCCTGCAGGCGGAGGCCGATGCGATCGGCTATCCGGTGCTCATCAAGGCGGTCGCCGGCGGCGGCGGCAAGGGGATGCGCAAGGTCGATGCGCGCGAGGATTTCGCCGAACTGCTCGCCAGTTGCCAGCGCGAGGCGGCCGCCTCGTTCGGCAACACGCAAGTGCTGATCGAAAAGTACATCCTGTCGCCGCGCCATATCGAGGTGCAGGTGTTCAGCGATACGCACGGGCAGGTCGTCCATCTGTTCGAGCGCGATTGCTCGCTCCAGCGCCGCCACCAGAAGGTGATCGAGGAGGCCCCCGCCCCCGGCATGGACGCCGCGACGCGCGCCGCGGTCTGCGATGCGGCGGTGCGGGCGGCGAAGGCGGTCGACTATGTCGGGGCCGGCACGATCGAGTTCATCGCCGATGGTTCGGACGGGCTCCGCGCCGACCGCATCTGGTTCATGGAGATGAACACGCGGTTGCAGGTCGAGCATCCCGTCACCGAGGCGATCACCGGGCAGGATCTGGTGGAATGGCAGCTCCGCGTCGCCTCGGACGAACCGCTGCCGCGCCGGCAGGATGAACTGTCGATACACGGCTGGGCGATGGAGGCGCGGCTCTATGCCGAGAATCCGGCGAGCGGTTTCCTGCCCTCGACCGGACCGCTCGACCGGCTGCGCTTCCCCGCCGACGTGCGTGTCGACAGCGGCGTAGAGGAAGGCGGGGCGGTGACGCCCTTCTACGACCCGATGATCGCCAAGCTGATCGTCCATGGCGGTTCGCGGCGAGAGGCGGCGGCGAGGCTCGCCGCGGCGGCGCGCGGCACGCAGGTCTGGCCGGTCAAGACCAACGCCGCCTTCCTCGCGCGCGCGGCGGCGCATCCCGATTTCGTCGCGGGGCGCGTCGATACCGGCTTCATCGAACGCCATGCCGCCGACCTGATCCCGGCGGCGGAACCCTCCCCCGCCCTATTGGGCGCGGCGGCGGCGGCGTTGCTGCCGCAGGGTGACGATCCGTGGGTGGCGCTGCGCGGCTTCCGTGCCAATCGTGCGATTGCGACTGCGATCGACGTCGAGGTCGGCGGCAAGCCCTATCGCGTCGAGCATCCCGTCGCCGGCGGAATCGTCGCCGATGGCGTGCTGTTCCTCGACGGCGAGGCGTGGCCGTTCGGCGCCCCGCGCGCCGATGTGATCGCCGGCGGCGGCGAAGGCGACGGCGCGATCCTGTCGCCGATGCCGGGCCGCGTCATCGCGGTGCTGGTCGCGGCGGGACAGGCCGTCGCGCGCGGCGAGCGGCTGCTCGTGCTGGAAGCGATGAAGATGGAACAGGCGCTGGTCGCGCCGTTCGACGGTGTCGTGGCGGAGCTCAAGGTCACGGAGGGCGCGCAGGTGCCCGAGGGGACGTTGCTCGCGCGGATCGCAGTGGAGGAGGTTTGATGGCAGGACGCAGCTTCGACGCATGGCAGGTCGGCGACCGTATCGTCCACGACATCCGCCGCACGGTGACCGAGACGGACAACCTGCTGTTCTCGACGATGACGCACAATCCGCAGCCGCTCCACCTCGACGCCGAGGCAGCGCGGGCGAGTGAATTCGGTCAGATCCTCGTCAACGGCACCTTCACCTTCGCGCTGATGGTCGGCCTGTCGGTCGGCGACACGACGCTCGGCACGCTCGTCGCCAATCTCGGCTATGACAAGCTGGTGATGCCCAAGCCGGTGTTCCTCGGCGATACGTTGCGCGCCGAAACCGAGGTGGTCGAGCTGAAGGACAGCCGCTCGCGGCCCGACGCGGGCATCGTCACCTTTGCGCATCGCATGCTCAACCAGCGCGACGAGATCGTCTGCCAGTGCCTGCGCACCGCCTTGCTCAAACGGTCGGCGGCATGAGGCTGCGCTCGCTCCTGTTCGTGCCGGGCGACCGGCCGGAGCGGTTCGCCAAGGCGGCGGCGAGCGGCGCCGACGCGCTGATCCTCGATCTCGAGGATTCGGTGGCGGCCACCGCCAAGGCGGCGGCGCGCGAGGCGGTGGCGGCGCACTTGCGCGAACCGCGCGGCGCGGTGCGGCTGTTCGTGCGGGTCAATCCGCTCGATACCGCATTGTGCGCCGAGGATATCGCTGCGCTTCACGGCCTCGCCCCCGATACAATCGTGCTGCCCAAGGCGGAGGGCGCACCCAGCGTCCGCGAGCTCGCGCAGCGGCTCGCCGCGGCCGGTATCGACGCGCCGATCCTGCCGATCGCCACCGAGACGCCGGCGGCGATCTTCGCGCTCGGCAGCTATGCGGCGGCGGGCGTGGCACTCGCCGGGATCACGTGGGGGGCGGAGGATCTGCCCGCCGCGATCGGCGCGGCGACCAGCCGCGAGGACGACGGCCGCTACACGCCGCCCTATGAGATGGCGCGGTCGCTGACGCTGTTCGCGGCGCATGCCGCCGGCGTGGCGGCGATCGACACCGTCTATCCCGCCTTCCGCGACCTCGACGGCCTCGCCGCTTATGCGCGGCGTGCGGCGCGCGACGGCTTCACCGGGATGATGGCGATCCATCCGACGCAGGTCGCCGCGATCAACGCCGCCTTCACCCCCAGCGCCGAACAGGTCGAGGCGGCGCAGCGCATCGTCGCCGCCTTCGCCGCGGCGCCCGACGCGGGGGCGTTGCAGGTCGACGGCCGGATGGTCGATGCACCGCATCTCAAACAGGCGCGCCGCCTGCTCGACCGCGCCGAGCCAGCGCGATAGCCGCTCACCAGGCCGCCGACACGCCGAGACGCACGTTGCGCGGCCGCAAGGGCGTCACCTGATTGCGCGCGGTGAGGCCGAAGGGATTGCCGAACGCGAAGCGATTGGCCGCCGCATCGGTGAGATTGTCGAGGCCGAGCGTCAGGTCGAGGTTACGCCAGCGCACGCCGGCCGAGGCACCGAAGGTGGTGTAATCGCCCTGGCTGACGTCGAGCAGATCGCCGGTGCCGAGCACCGACCGCCCGACATAGTCGACCGTCGCGCCGACCCGCGGCGCGACGCTTCGCCCCTGCCCCCAGGCGTAGCTCAGCGCGGCATGACCCGCGAACGGCGGTGTCTCGGGCAGCCGGCGATTGTCCTCGCGCGACTGGTCGGCGACCGGCCCGCGCACCCGATTGTAGGTGTAGAGCGCCGCCGCATCGAGGCGCAGTCCGGCGAGCGGCACCCAGTCGAGCGATGCCTCCAGCGTCTGGATATTGGCGTTGCCGAGATTGGTGGTGAACGGCTGGCCGCGCCGGTTGAGCAGATCGGCCTGGATGCCGCGCCACCGTGCGGTCGACGCGCTCACCGACAGGCCGAGGCCGGTCGTGCCGCGCCGCAGCCGGCGCATGCCGACTTCGCCGACCGCGATCGAATCGGCCTGATAATTGGCGACGCGGCCGATCCCCTGCGCGACTGCCAGCCCACCGGTGCGGAACCCCGTCTGGTAGCGCGCGAACAGCGCGAGATCGGGCGCGAGCCGGTAGGACAAGGCAAGCGTCGGATCGGCGCGCTGCGTCGAGCGGCCGCGGATATAGGCGCCGGGCCGCCGCGTCGCCGACGGCTCGCCGTCGATCCGCGCGCTGGTGAAGCGTCCGCCGAGCGTGACCGACAGGTCGGGGGTTACCGCCAGCGTCGTTTCGCCGAAGGCGGAGGCGGCGCGGGTGACGTTGGTGACGCCCACGATGTCCATCTGGTTGCCGGCTAGGCCGAGCGCACGCGACAGCGCCGACCGGTCGCTGACCAGGGTGAAGCCGGCGAGCCAGGAATTGCCCGCCGCGGTCGAACGCGACAGCCGCATCTCGTGCGACAGCAGCAATTTGGCGTTGTCGACATTATAGGCGACCGGCCGTCCGACGCCGCGCGGCGTCGCGTCGAACACCTCGCCGGTGTGATAATCCGCCACCCCGGTCGCCGAGACGAGACGCAGGCCGCTGTCCCAGTCCTTGGCGACGACGACGCGGCCGAACAGGAAGCGGTCCGCGAACGGCTGCGCGATCCGGCTGCTGCGCCGGTAGCTGCCGTCGCTGACCTCGGCATATTGGCCGTCGGTGGCGCGGATGCGCTGGACGACGCCGCTGGTGTCGATCCGCCAGCCGCCGCCCGGCTCGGCGCGCAGCGCGAGGCGCGCACCGACGGTGCCGACGCGGTTGACGTCGCGCCCGCGTGCCGGATCGTCGATATAGCCGCCGTCGCGCACTACATAGGCGACGCTGCGCAGCGCCAGCCGCTCGTCGAGCAGCGGCACGTTGACCATCGCCGACAGATCGTAGCCCGCCGCGCCGCCATGCGTGGCGACGACGCCGCCGCTCATCGCCGCGGCGACCCGGTCGAGCAGGGGCGCGTTCGAGGTCAGCCGCAGCACGCCACCGATCGCGCCTGCCCCGTACAAGGTCCCCTGTGGCCCCTCCATCACCTCGACCGCCTGCATGTCGTAGAGGCGCAGGCCGGGATCGGGACCGGAGGCGTTGAGCTGGACGTCGTCGAGATAGACGCTGGCGGTCGATTGGGTGGTGCCGTTGAAGCTGCTGTCGGCGATGCCGCGGATGAACACCTTGTTGCGCCCCGGCCCGAGCTGCGTGCTCTGCAGCACCGGCACCGCATTGGTGAGGTCGCTGATCGCCCCGGTCGCGCCATTGGGCTGCGCCGTCGTGCCGACCAGGGTCAGGCTGCCGGGATAGCGCAGCAAGGGGACGCGCTGCTTGCTCGCAGTGACGACGATGTCGGCGGGCACGTCGGCCGGCGGGACGGGGCGAGGCGGCGTCGGCCGTGGCGGCCGCACGCGACGCGGCGCGGCGACGATGCGATAGACGCCGCCCGGCCCGGGCACCGCGCGATAACCGGTGTCGGCGAGCAGCCGCGCGAGCGCCCGCGCGACGGGCATCGTTCCGCGCAGAGCACGGCAGCGGATGGCGTGGAGCCCCGGTTCGGTACTGACGATCTCGACGCCGCTGCTCCGCGCCAGCGTCAACACCGCCACGTCGAGCGTCGTCGCCGGGATGGCGACCGTGATCGCCGCATCGCGCGCGCGCGCGACCGACGGCAGGCAAGCGGCGGCCGCGAAGGCGGCGGAAACGAGCTTAACGTGTCGCGGTAGCGCGCTCCGCCAATACCCAGCCTTCGCCATTACGCCGCCATGTCGCCCCGATCAGTTCGGCCAGATGCGGTACGTCGCGATCGGCAGCGCCTGTGACGTGGATCATGCCGGTAAACGGGCGGCGCGACAAGTCGCCGACGATGCGCAGGTCGACGCCGAGTTGCCGGCGCAGGCTCGCCACAACCTCGCCGACCGGTATCCCCTCGAAACTGAGATCGCCGCTGCGCCAGCCGCCGACCGCGGCGGTCGGCAGCGTGCCGCGGACGATGCGGCGGTCGGCGGCCATCGTCACCGTGTCGCCGGCGCCGAGCCGCAGCCCGGCGCCGTCGGGCTGGAACAGCACCGACCCCTCCGCCACCGCGACCGAGAGGCGCTCGCCGGTGTGCAGCACGTCGAATGTAGTGCCGAGATCGCGGATCAGTTGGTCGCCGGCGCGCAGCTCGAACGGATGCGCGGCATCGTGGACGACGTGAAGCATCGCCTCGCCGCGATCGAGCGCGACACTGCGCGGATCGGTTCCGCTCACCCGCAGCAGGCTGCCGCCGTTGAGCGCAATCTGCGTCCCGTCGGCCAGGCGGACGTCGCGCCGCTCGCCGTCGCTTGTGGCATAGACGGTCTCGGCCGCGTGCGAGCCGAACGTCGTCGGCACCAGCCAAAGGGCGAGTGCCGCGGCGATCGCGCCGCCGCCCGCCAACCGCCACCAGCCGCGCGAGGCCGGCTGGTCGTCGTTCGCCGCGATCGGCATCGCATCGGGTTCGGGAAACGCCGCCGCGGCGACCAGCCGGTCGCGCATCGCCACCGCGTCATAGGCGCGCGCATGGGCCGGGGTCTCGAGCCAGGCGACGAAGCCTTCCCAATCCTCCGCCGCCATATGCTCCTGGCGCAGATGCCAGGCGATCGCCTGGTCGATGATGTTCGGTGCGTCACGGCTCACAGGCGCTGCCCCCTTCCATCATCATGACGATGCGCCACCGGCATATCCGCAGCATTCTGTTCGGCGCGGGCATGAATAATCCGGTACGCCCGCTGCAACAGCTTCTCGACACCGCTGACGCTGATCCCCAATTGCTCGGCGATGGCGCGTTGCGGCCTGTTTTCAACGCGATAGAGTCGCAATGCGGTGGCCATCCGTTCGGGCATGTCGGCGATCGCCGCCTCGATCGCGCGCAGCTCGTCGCGCATCACCAGCGTCCGTTCCGCATCGGGCAGGTCGTCGGCGGTCGGCTGCTCCTCCAGCCACGCCGCCTCGCGCGCGCCGCGACGCGCGGCGGCGATCCGCCGGTCGGTCGCCAGGTTGCTGGCGACGCGATACAGGAAGGCGGCCGGCTGCGCGATCGGCTGATCGGCGAGCTGGTCGATCCGCAACCACATGTCCTGCAGCGCATCCTCCGCATCGTCGCGGTTCCCGAGCCGCGCCGTCAACAGTCGCGACAACATCGCGCGTTGTTCGAGGAAGATGGCGCGAAGTCCGCCGTCGGCCAATCTGCGTCCGCGCTCCCGTCAGGCTGGAAACGCCAGCCCTTCCGCCGCCGCCATGTCCGCTATCGGCCATTTCCGCAAGACGTCCGCTTCGCGCGGCCGCGCCTCGGCGATCGCGTCGCCGGCACGCTTGCCCGCCCCCGGATGACACATGACGAGATGCATGCCCGCCGCCCGCCGCAGGAAGCGCGGGAACAACCGCTTGTAATCCGTCGAGAAATCATAGTGGCCGGCGAAACTGTCGTTGCAGCGCAGGCGATAGCGCGCCGCCGCCCGGCGCAGCCCGCGCGAATGGAAGGCGCTGCCGATCGCCTTGCCGACGAACGGCCGCGCCAGCATCGCATCGACCCGATCGGTGCAGTCGCGCACCCAGGCATCGGGCGCGCGGCTCGCCGTCTCGAACAGCACGATGTCGCGGATGCCCGGCAAGGCGTGCGAATGCTGGTGGCCGTCGACGAAATCGGGCGCGCGGCCCATCGCCGCGGTGAAGGCGTCGAACTGCGCGGCGATCTCGGCCGCGATCTCCTCCAGCGGCAATTGCCGGCGTGCGGCGCGGCCGGCGAGCGGATCGATCTCGGGCAATCTGCCGTCGGGTGCGAACAGCGGCATGTCGGTCAGCGGCCGTTCCTGCGTCAGCGTCAGGTGCAGCCCGATCGAGACGTGCGCCGGCAGGTCGCGAAGCAATGCGGCATCGTCCATCCACCCAGGCATCAGCGTCATGCAGCTCGTCGCGTTGAGCTTGCCGTTCGCCGCCAGCTCGGCGATCGTCTCGCTCACGCCGCGGGAATAAGCGAAATCGTCGGCGCACAGGACCAGGTTACGCAACGGCCGCACCCTCCACACATTGATGCGCGCGCTCGCGAATCTGGACGCTGAGCAGCTTGCGGCGCTGCAGCCGGCGCGCGAGGAAGCGATAGAAGAACCAGCTGCCCGCCCACGGCGCGGTCGCCGAATAGACCAGCCGTTCGAACAGCGTCCAGCGGATCGAATCGCGGTCGCGCTCGCGTGGCGAGGGCATGCACCACAGATCCTGCGAATAGAGCATCCGGCCCCGCGCCATCGTGCGGTGGATGACCTCGTGATCCTCGAGGATATAGCCCCAGATCGCGGCATCGAAGCCGCCGACCGCGCGCAGCGTCTCGACGTCGAAACACTGGCCGGCGCCGCCGGCATGACATTGCCGCGGCAGCAGCTTCGCCGCCGACAGGATCTTGCGCGCCTCGGCATCGAGCGCCGCCTGATCGGCGCCGGGGTCGACGAAATAGGCGCCGGCGACGACGCAGCGGTCGCGCTGCAACAGCCGCTCCGCCTCGGCGAGATAGTGGGGCGGGTAGAGCGTGTCGGCGTCGCAGGTCGCGACATAGCGTGTCCGCACCCAGCCGAGCCCGGTGCGCAGCGCCGCGACCTTGCCCGGCGTCGTCTCGGTGATGACGAGGGCAACGAGCCCGTGCGCGCGGACCGCGGCGCGTGCCACCTCGGCACTGCCGTCGGTCGACCCGTTGTCGACCAGGATCACGATCGCGCGCACGCTCTGCGCGGCGAGGCTGGCGATCGTCGCGGCGAGATAGTCGCGTTCGTTGAAGAACGGGATCAGCACCGTCCACAGCGGCGTCGGCCGGCGATCCAGCCGCCGCGCGGCGATCGACGACCCCGCCGCGCTGCGGGACATCGGATCGTGGTCGTTGATCAGAAACATGATGCCCCCGGCAGACGGTCCTGGCGGCATCGCGGACTGCGACGCATGCCGACATGGTCTACCCCCCGGAAGGCCATGTCGGCGCCGCGCGTCAGTCGCTGCGATGCCCCGAATGACAGACGATGCCGATCTGGACATTCCACACCTGTCCCCGAAAAAAATGCTGCATGACGGTAGGGATCGCCGGAATTAAGGGGGCGCCATGATCTCCATGGCGCGTTCCCCGGCCGCAGCGACGAGCGTCCCCGCCAGCCGGCCCGGCGCCGTGGCGACCTTCCTGCTGCTGCTCGGCTGGGCGCTGCTGCTGCGCGGTCGCGACTTCGGCAATCCGATCATCCACGTCGACGAGCAATATTATCTGCTCGTCGGCGACCGCCTGCTCCACGGCGCCTTGCCCTATGTCGATCTATGGGACCGCAAGCCGCTGGGGCTGTTCCTGATCTTCGCGGCGATGCGGCTGCTGCCCGGCGACGGCATCCTCGCCTATCAGCTCGTCGCGACGCTGTTCGCCGCGGCGACCGCCTGGCTGGTCACGCGCAGCAGCCGGCGGCTCGGCGCGACGCCGCGCGGGGCGCTGGTCGCCGGCCTCGCCTATGTGCTGTGGCTGTCGCTGCTCAGCGGGCGCGGCGGGCAGTCGCCGGTCTTCTACAATCTGTTCGTCGCCGCCGCCGCGGTGCTGACGCTGCGCCTGCCGCAGCTCGCCGCGCGTGGCGCCGGCGGCGCGATCGTCGCCAATGGCTGCGCCGCCTGCCTGCTCGCGGGTCTCGCGATCCAGACCAAATATACGCCGGTGGTCGAGGGCGCGTTCTTCGGGCTCGTCCATCTCTGGTATCTTCGCCGCGCGGATGCTTCGCTGGCGCGAGTCGCGACGGCGGCGGCGGTCTGGGCGGTGCTCGGCATTCTGCCGACCGCGGCGGTCGTGCTGGTCTATCACTGGCAGGGGCCGGCGGCGTTCGACGCCTTCTGGTTCGCCAATTTCGCCTCGGTGTCGCTGCGCAAGGGCTATCCCGCCGCCAAGATCGCCGCACGGCTCGCGGGCACCACCGCGCAATTGCTGCCGTTCATCGCTTGCGCAGCGCTCGCGTGGCGCGTGCGGCCGCGCCGGCCCGAGATGGGGATCGCCTTCGGCTGGCTCGCTGCGGCGCTCGTCGCCTTCGCGATGATCGGCGCCTTCTTCGATCATTATGCGCTGCCGCTGATGGTGCCGCTGGCGATGATCGCCGGCGTGGCGCTCGGCCGTTACCGGGCGGCAGCCGTGGCGCTGCTCGGCTACGGCCTGCTGCTGTTCGTCGTACGGGTGGCGCTGGTGCCCACCGAGGCCGCATCGGCGCGCGCAGTGGCGCGGGTGATGGCCGCGAACGACCGCGGCGGCTGTCCCTATGTCTTTGCCGGCGACGCCATCCTCTACCATCTCGCCGACGCCTGCATCCCGACCGCCTACGCCTTCCCCTCGACGCTGGCCTATGAAGCCGAACGGGGCGCCACCGGCATCGACGAGGCCGCCGAGGTCCGCCGCATTCTCGCCGGGCGGCCGCCGGTGATCGTGACGATGGACGCGCCGATGGCGCCGTGGAACCGCGACAGCCAGGCGGCGATGACGCAGGCGGTCGCCGCCAGCTATCGCCGCGTGTTGACCGTCCCGCGCGAGGACGCGCATCTGCTCGTCTATCTGCGCGACGATCTGCCGCTGCGGCGCTGATCGCAGGCCCCTTGGCGCGGACGCCTCCGCCGGGCTAGAGCGCCCGCATGACGCCGCTGACGCTCCACAACAGCCTGACCCGCATGGCGGAGCTGTTCCAGCCCGCCGACCCCGCCGACGTCCGCATCTATTCGTGCGGGCCGACGGTCTATCATTATGCGCATATCGGCAATCTGCGCGCCTATCTGTTCACCGACACGCTCGGCCGGGTGCTGACGTGGAAGGGCTATGGCCTGACCCATGTCATCAACATCACCGACGTCGGCCATCTGACCAGCGACGCCGACGCCGGCGACGACAAGATGGAGGCGGCGGCGCGCGCCAGCGGTCGCGACATCTGGGCGGTCGCCGCGCATTATACGCAGGCGTTCAAGGCGAACCTCAAGGACCTCAACGTCCGCGATCCCGCCCGCTTCCCGCTCGCCACCGATCACGTCGCCGGCATGATCGCCTTCGGCGAGGCGATCGCCGAACGGCATTGCTACCGGCTTCCCGACGGCCTCTATTTCGACACCTCGACCGTCCCCGATTACGGCCGGCTCGCCGGGACGCGCGACGACGGCCCCGCCGAGGGCCGGATCGAGACGGTGGCGGGCAAGCGCCACGCCGCCGACTTCGCGATCTGGCGGACCAGCGCACCGGGCGAGCACCGCCAGATGGAATGGGACAGTCCCTGGGGCCGCGGCGCGCCCGGCTGGCATCTCGAATGTTCGGTGATGAGCCGCCAGTATCTCGGCGCGCATTTCGACATCCATACCGGCGGCATCGACCATCGCGAGATCCACCACCCCAACGAGATCGCGCAGAATCAGGCGTTCAGCGGCACCGCCGACACCGGCGCGACGCTATGGATGCACAACAACTTCCTCGTCGACCGCACCGGCAAGATGTCCAAATCGTCGGGCGAGTTCCTCATCCTGCCGACGCTGGTCGAGCGTGGCTTCCACCCCCTCGCCTATCGCCTGATGTGCCTGCAGGCGCATTATCGCAGCGAGCTGGAATTCTCGTGGGAGAATCTCGCCGCGGCGCAGACGCGGCTGAAACGCTACGTGCAGACCGTCGCGGCGCTCCGCGCGCGCGGCGAGGGCAAGGGCGCCGCGTCCGCCGCGCCCTATATCGAGCGGCTTGATGCGGCGGTGTCCGACGATCTCAACACGCCCAAGACGTTGCCGGTGCTCGACGAATTGCTCGCCGACAAGGCGATCAGCCCCGCCGGCAGGCTGGTTGCGCTCGGCGATTTCGATGCGGTGCTCGGCCTCGGCCTGACGACGCTGTCGCGCGAGGACCTGCGCGTCCGCCCGGCGAGCGCCGGCATCGACGAAGCGGGCATCGCGGCACGGCTCGCGGATCGTCGCGAGGCGCGCGCGGCCAAGGACTTTCCGCGCTCCGACGCGATCCGCGACGAACTCGCCGCGCTTGGGGTCGAGGTGATGGACGGCGATCCGCTCGGCTGGGACTGGAAGGTGGCGCCGTAACCGGAGACGGTTCGCACCGCTTATTCCAGCGGCTGATCCACCGTCGCGATGATCGGCGGCACGTACGGCTTCGGGGCATTCGCCGGGATGCGCGCGATCTCCGCCTCCAGCGCCTTAGCGCGTGCCGCCGAGGACGGATGCGTGCGGCTGCGGAACAGCCCGCCATCGACGTCGCCGCCATGGTCGCGCCAGAAGCGCACCGCGATCCGTGGGTCGTAACCGGCGTTGCGCAGCAGATACATGCCGAGCAGATCGGCCTGATCCTCGGTCAGGCGGAACAGCCGGCCGTTACGGCCGACCTCCGACAGCAAGCCGCGCTTCACTCCGGCGGCATCGAGCCGCGTGGCGTGATGGAGGATGTTGTGCGCCAGTTCGTGCGCGACGACCACCGCGACCTCGTCGTCGGTATAGCGTTCGAAGAAGCGCACCGCGATCTGCACGATCCGCCCGTCGGCCGAGGCGTCCATCCCCGGCCCGAGCAGTACCTCGAACGCGCTGCGACACCCCGGCGACGCGGCGATGCTGACGCTGCGCGGCTTGCCGTCGCGCAACAGGTCGACGCGCAGCGGCCGGTCGGCGGGCAAGGCGGCGATCGTCGCGGTCACCGCGTCGCGCGCGGCGCTGGTCGCGGTCTTGCCCGGCGCCGCGCCATCGACCCGCTTGCCGTCGATCGCGACGATCGAATCGCCCTCGCGCACCCCCGCGGCGGCCGCGGGCGAGCCCGGCACCACCGCCTCGACCGCGATCGGCGTCTCGAACCCGAAGCTGCGACGCGCCTGGTCGCGCAGCGGCGCGTCATATTGGTCGATCGCATGGATCGCCCAGCCCGGCGTCGGCGCCGTCTCGCGGCACAGCGTGACGTTGGCGGTGGTCAGCCGATAGGCGATCCCCGCCATCCGGCCGTCCACCGCGCGCAGCGCCGTGAAGGTCGCGGCGCTATCCTGCGCCTGGGCCGGCGACGGGCTGCCGATTCCGAGCAATATGGACGCGATGCACAGGAGAGCCTTATTCATCCCGCCGCCCTAGAACAGCGCGTTCGCCTGCGAAACCTTCGATACGCTTCGTCTACCGAACGGCCTTGGCATCGATGGTCACCTGATTGCCCTTCGACACGCCGGTGCGCTTGCCGCTGGCGACCAGCTCCCACACCTGTTTGGGGGTCGGCAATCCGTCGAAGGAGGGGAAGCTCGACACCGTGCCGTCGACGTCGGTCAGCGCCACCGTATAGGTTCCGCTCTTGTCGATCTGGCCCATCAGCGACGGATAGACGCTGACCGTCCGGCCCGCATCGTACAACGCCATCTCATAGCCCGCCCCAGTGGCGCGATAGACGCCATATTCGAGGCGCGCCTCGCCTTCGCGGCACCACACGATGCGCGGGTCGGGCGGCGTTTTGGGATCGGCCTTCGCCTTCGCCGCGATCCCCCCGGCGAGCAACGCCATCAGCATGTCGCCGCCCGCGGCTTTGATCGGCTTGGCGTGCGCGAAGACGAGCGGCGTGGCGCACGCCCTGATCGGCGTCGCCGCACGCGCCACGGAACCGGCCGGCCGTGGCCAGTGGATCGTCGCGATCGCCTGCTGCAATTGCGCATCGAGCTGCTCGGCGGTCAGCGCCTTGGCGCTCATCCGGATGCTGACGATCCACTCACCCACCGGGACGACCGCGAGCGCGGTGCTGCGATAGCCCTTGCCGGCATTGGCATACACCTGCCGCAAGGACGACGCGGCGGTCGCACCCGGCGCGGCGAAGGCGATCGGGTCCGCGGACGCCGGCGCCGCATTGCGGAACAGGTCGCGGCTCTCGATCGCGGTACGCGACCGGTCGAACCACAGCGCGACGTCGGCCACCGCCGGATGGAAGAGGTAGACCGTCGCGCTGACGCTGCCATCCGGCGCTTCGAATTGCGCGGCGACATCGTGTTCGCTCTGCGTGGCGTCGGTCAGCGCGCCGCGCGGCAGGCCGGCGAGCTGAGGCCGCAGGATCAATCCGGTCTCCGCATGTTGCCAGCTCTTGTCCGGCGGCACCGGCAAATCGCGCGCGGCACTTGGCGCAGCGGTCGCCAGCGCCAGGATCATCATCGCCCGTCTCATCGCCCGTCCCCCATGGCCCCAAACCGGATCAGCCTGCTAGCAGACCGGCGGTCGACTCCGCCAGCATCCGTCGCCGCCGACGGCACCGACAAAGCCCCCGCCATGCGACGCCAAAGCCTTCCTTCATTGCGTCAAGGCCGTTTTGGGCGCATGTCGCGACGCGTTTAGACCCGAAGGACGACAGATCATGGCCGCGAACTGGGCCCCCGACAGCTGGACCAAGGCAGAGGCCCGCCAGCTTCCCGACTATCCCGACGCCGCGGCGCTGACCCGCGCGACCGACACGCTGGCGGCCTTTCCGCCGCTCGTCTTCGCGGGCGAGGCGCGCAATCTCACCGCCGAACTCGCCGATGTCGCCGCCGGCAAGGCGTTCCTGCTGCAGGGCGGCGATTGCGCCGAATCCTTTGCCGAGCACAGCGCCAACAACATCCGCGACACCTTCCGCGTCATCCTGCAGATGGCGGTGGTGCTGACCTATGCGTCGAAGCTGCCGGTGGTGAAGCTCGGCCGCATGGCCGGCCAGTTCGCCAAGCCGCGCTCCGCCCCGAACGAGACGATCGATGGCGTCGAGCTGCCGAGCTATCGCGGCGACAACGTCAACGACATCGCCTTCACCCCCGAAAGCCGCATCCCCGATCCGCAGCGGATGATCCGCGCCTATTCGCAGTCCGCAGCGACGCTCAACCTGCTCCGCGCCTTCGCGCAGGGCGGCTATGCCAACCTCCATCAGGTGCATCGCTGGACGCATGACTTCATGGGCCGCAGCCCGTGGTCGAAGAAATATGCCGAGACCGCCGACCGCATCGGCGAGGCGCTCGAGTTCATGGCGGCCTGCGGCATCGATCCCGAGACGGTGCCGCAGCTCGCGCAGACGCATTTCTACACCAGCCACGAAGCGCTCTTGCTGCCGTTCGAAGAGGCGCTGACCCGGCAGGATTCGCTGACCGGCGACTGGTACGACACCAGCGCGCACTTCCTGTGGATCGGCGACCGCACCCGCTTCGAAGGATCGGCGCACGTCGAGTTCCTGCGCGGCATCGGCAATCCGATCGGCGTGAAGTGCGGGCCGAGCCTCGACCCCGACGCGCTGCTCCGCATGCTCGACACGCTCAATCCCGGCCGCGTGCCGGGCCGCATGACGCTGATCACCCGCTACGGCTACGACAAGATCGAGGCATCGTTGCCGAAGCTGGTCCGCGCGGTGACGCGTGAAGGCCATCCGGTGGTGTGGAGCTGCGACCCGATGCACGGCAACACCGTCAAGGCGGTGACCGGCTACAAGACGCGGCCGTTCGACCGGATCCTCGCCGAGGTGCGCGGCTTCTTCGCGGTGCATCGCGCCGAGGGCACGCACGCCGGCGGCATTCACGCCGAGATGACCGGCCAGAATGTCACCGAATGCACCGGCGGTGCGATCGACGTCACCGAGCAGAGCCTCGCCGATCGCTACCACACGCATTGCGACCCGCGCCTCAACGCCGGCCAGAGCCTGGAACTCGCGTTCCTGCTCGCCGAGATGCTCAACGAGGAAATGGCCGAACGCCGCAAGGCCGCGGCCTAAGCCGGTTGAATATGGGGGCGTCGGCGATTGCCGCTTGACGCCCCCGCCCCCGCGGCCTAGAGGCGCTCGCTCACCGCACACGGCCCCTTCGTCTAGCGGTTAGGACGTCGCCCTCTCACGGCGAAAGCACGAGTTCGATTCTCGTAGGGGTCACCAGCGGCTACATCCGACATTGGTATCGAAGCGACCGCCAGAGATGGAGCGGTGACGGCCTGCGTCTGACCGGGTGGGCAGGCAACCCCCGCCCACCCCGGCCGCTGATCAGAGGTCCGTCGCGTACAGCGTGTGGTGCGTCAGGATGAACAGCGTCTTGCGGTCGGTGCCGCCGATCACCAGTTGCAGCGGGCGTTCGGGCACGTCGATCCGCCGCTGCAGCGCGCCGTCGGCGCCGTAGACGAACACCTGTCCGTTGGCGACGTAGAGGTTGCCCGCATCATCCCGTGCGGCGCTCTCGCCGCCGCGGTCGGCGACGACCTTGAGGTCGGTGACCTGCCCGCCCTCGCCGACCAGACCGCTGTAGGTGCGGTTCTCCGACCCGTTGGTCAGCGTCACCCGGCTGCCCGGCGCCGCCGCGACGAAGCCGTAGGAATCGAGCGTGTCGGACCAGCGCCAGCCCTGGTGATCGTCCGGCCCCTGGTTCCAGACGCGGAACGCGGGCAGCGCGAGCGATCCGTCGGGCGAGACATATTCCTGCGCCTTGGCTTCGCCCATCTTGCCGGTGAAGAAGTCGGCGATCGTCGGATAGGTATAGGTCTTGGGATCGATGCGATCGGCGAATTCGCCGTTCGCCCAGACGTTGACCGGCAGCAGCGTCGTCGCCTTGCGGCCGGCGCGCACTGGGGTCGGCGCGATGACGCGGACCTCGGCGGGCCTGGCGGGATCGATGCTGTAGACGCTGCCGTCGCGCCCCGCCGACGACTGGACGAGCAGCGATCCCGATCGGTCGACCGCGAGATTGACCGCGTCGAGCGGCGCGTCGGCCAGCGTCGTCAGTCCTTCCGCCGGCGACCAGCCATGGATGCGCTGGAAGAAGCGGTCGATGAAATAGAGTTTGCCGACCTTGTCGGTCGCCGCGCCCGCGATCGAATAGAAGCCGTCGGCCAGCTTGCGCACGCCCGGTGAGACCGGGATGGCCGAGGCGGCGGCCGCGGTCGCTGGCGCGGCCGGCACGTCGAGCTTCGCGAACTCGCGCTCGCGCACCTCCTGCTGGCGCGTCATGTCCTTGATCGCATTCTCGAACGGATATTTGCTCGCGCGCAAATAGGTGCCGCAGCCCTTGGCGTCGCAGCTCGCAAAGCCGCTCTCGGCGTTCACATGGACGTTGCGGAAGCGGATGTCGCCCGAATCGTAGAGCCGCACCGCGGTGTCCATCGGCTTGATCGAGCGGGTGACGCGATAGGCATGGTAATTGGCGAAGAGGATGTTGCGCGAGTTGCGGAATTCGGTCGAGATCGCGTTGACGCCGTCGCGGACTTCCTGCTCGGTCTGCGGTGCGAGGAACTCCCAATTCTCGACATGGTCGAGGACGATCTCGTGGCGGTAGTGATGCTCCGCCGACAGCTGGTAGACGTGGCCGGGCGTCTTGGTGTCGGAGACGTAGAAGCCCGCCGAGGCCAAGGTGTTGGGCGACCAGAGCGCCGAGAAGGTGCCGCCGCCGCCGTCGGTCACCCAGATGCTGGGATATTGGCCGTCGAAGCGCGCGCGCGGATCGCCGAAGCCGATCGCACTGCCTTTGGTCAGCAGCGTGCCGCCGCCGCCCTGGATCTTAACGTCGTTGACCATCGACGCCTCGCCCGCCTTCCACAGCAAGGCGGTCGCGCGCGGATTGACCCCGCCGGTCCACAGGCCGAGGCCATGGACGATGGCATTGCCGCCCTTCGCGCTCTCGATCAGCGCCTTGGCGCCGCCGACGCCCATGAAGGCGGGGGTCTCGTCGGGCAGATAGACATGGGTCAGGCTGGGATGGAGCGCGATCAGCACGCTGTCGGGGCGCAGCTTCAGCGTATCGGTGACGCGATAGCGGCCCATCGGCAGATAAAGCACCCGATGCGTGTCGATCGCGCGTTGCAGCGCGGCGGTGTCGTCGGTGGTGTCGTCGCCCTTGACGCCGAGATCGTGGACGTTCGCCCACGCCTTGACCGGCGGCAGCGCGGCGATCGCCGGCCGCGGTCGCGCCGGCACGCGGGCGAGCGGCGCCATCGTCACGTCGGTGGAATAATCGCCGATCGTTCCCAGCCCCGCCAGCTTGAGGCCGTAGGAGAAATCGCTGACGCGGTAGCGCGCGCCTTTGCCCGCGACGGTTGTGCCGCTGTCGCGGAAGCGCGCGAAGGTCGGCGTGTCGATGCCGATCGCATTGTCGAAGCCGATCTGCGTGAAGACGCTCTTCTCTTCCGAGATCAGCACCGCCGACTGCGATACGTTCTCGAAGCGGACGTCCTTGCCCCACAGCGAATCGGAATAGCCGCGGTCGATCTCGATGCCGACCGGCGTGTCGCGGATCGCGACGTTGACCAGGGTCAGGTCGACCTCATGCTCGCGGATCGCCGCATCCCGCTGGCCCTGGAAGTCAGAGTCGATCAGCGTGAACTGCCACGCGGGCGAGGTCTTTTCCGACATGATACCGTAGCGGCCGCCGAAGAAGCGCAGGTCCTCGCACTCGTTGCCCGCCTGATAGATGCCGGCGAGGCCCGAGCCGATGTGGAAGTCGGCATGGCGGATATAGCCGTGCTGCGCGACGCGGAAGCGCACCGCCACCGCGCCGGCATTGCCCTCGCCGATGCGGAAATCGACGTTGGCGAGCGCCGAATAGAAGGTGCTCGACGTGGCGTCGAAGATGGCGGGATCGAACGGTACGCTGGTGCGCGGCGGCACCGGCGCCTTGCCGACGCGATATTGATCCTCGCCGGTGAAGGCGAGCATCGCCGCCACGCCTGCGCCGAAGCCCTCGCTATTGTCGCCGAGCACGATCTCCGGCCGGGTCGCACCGATGCCGAAGATGCGCACCGCGGACCGCACGAAGATCGTCCGGCTGATCCGGTAGCGGCCCGAAGGCAGGAAGACGATCCCGCCCTTCCCACCCTGCGCCGCGGCGTCGATCGCCTGCTGGAGCGCGACGCTGTCGTCGGCGCGGCCGTCGCCGACGCCGCGGACGGTGATCGCCCGCGCGTCCTTGGGCGCGGTCAGGTAGACGGACGTCGTCGCCGCCAGAGCGGGCGCAGGCGCGACGAGCGCCGCTGCGCCGAGCAGCCAGATATGCTTCAATGAAGGTCTCCCCGGGATCGGTCGTGCCGCACGGTCCGCCGGACCGGCGGAAGAGGCTCAGGAGGCGCGGCGGCCCAAAGTCTGTGCGGCCAGCGCGACCTGCGTGCGGTTGCGCACGTTGAGCTTGCGCATCAGCGCGGTCATGTGCGCCTTCACCGTCGCCTCGGCGATGCCGAGATCGTAGGCGATCTGCTTGTTGAGCAAGCCGGAGTGGACACCGCGCAGCACCTTCATCTGCGTCGGCGTCAACTGGTCGAGCGCACAGGCCGCAACCGGCGCCGCAGCGGCGTTGATCGCGGGCTGGCGGGCGATCGGGGAAGTCCCTTCCATCGTCATCCTCCTCTGGTGGCCATAAGCCGGCGGTCGCCCGTGTCGGACGCTCCATTTTGGTCGATCGATCCGGTGTTTGGGCGGATTCGGTTAGACAGATTTCCTGTATGATCTCGACAACCTGTGGGGATCAAGCCTTTTTTCTTGGCGGACGGCAAAAACCTGTCCTACAGATAGAAGGAGAACGGCAGACGAAGGCGTCGCCGAAACGGAGGGAGGGTGTCGATGCGGCACAGGCAGGCCAGCGCCGAAGTGCGCATGTCGCCGCGGTTGGAACGTGAGGCGACGTCGCGCGCACGGGATCGTGGCACTCCCACGCCCTCCCCCCGCGCGCCGTCACCCCGGACTGGTTCCGGGGTCCACCGGGCCGCAGGCTCATCGTACCGCTTCAAGCCATTCTCCTCGCCGCGGAGTGGACCCCGGAACCAGTCCGGGGTGACGAGATGGGTGGGCACACTCCCCCAGTCGAACCGCCCCCCCGCCGCGGCGGTGTCGCGATGACCGGCGCGGACATCCGGCTCGTCGTCGCGGCGCTGGCCGGCATCCTGCTCGCGGTGCTGATGATCGTGCGCGGGCGGCTGCATCCCTTCATCGGCCTGTTGTGCGGCGCGTTCGCGGTCGGGCTGTTCGCCGGGCTGCCGTTGCCCGATATCGCCAAGGCGGTGCAGAAAGGCGTCGGCGACATCATCGGCGGCACCGGGCTGGTCGTCGCGCTCGGCCTGTCGCTCGGCGCGATGCTGCACCTGTCGGGCGCCGCCGCGGCGCTGGCGCAGAGCGCGCTGCGGCTGACCGGCGCGCGCGCCGCACCATGGGCGACGCTGGGCATCGCGATCGTCATCGGCCTGCCGCTGTTCTTCGAGACCGGGCTCGTACTGCTGCTGCCGATCGTCGTCGCCGCCGCCGAGGCGATGGCCGGCACGGACGACGCCGATCGCGACGCCGCCAAGCTGCGGCTGATCATGCCCGCGCTCGCCGGGCTCGGCGTCGTCCACGCTTTGGTGCCGCCGCATCCCGGTCCGCTGCTCGCGGTCGAGGCGCTCGGCGCCAATCTCGGCAAGACGATGCTGTACGGCATCCTGATCGCCATCCCGACCGCGATCCTCGCCGGGCCGGTGCTCGCCCGCTTCGTCACCCCGGGGGTCCGCCTCGCGCCGCCGCTGCTCCACGACCACCGGCTCGATCTCGCGACGCCGGGGCGGCTGGCGTCGCTGGCGATCGTGCTGCTGCCGGTGCTGCTCATCGCCACCGGCGAACTCGGCCAGCTGGCGCCGGGGCTGAAGGGCACCGGCTGGCTGGTCGCGGCGAGCAATCCGGTGATCGCGCTGCTCGTCACCAACCTGCTCGCGCTCCCCCTGCTGTTCGGCCGGCGGCTGCGCGAGGCGAAGATCCAGGATGCGGTGTGGCACGAGACGATGGCGGCCGCCGGCGCGATCCTGCTGGCGATCGGCGCCGGCGGCGCGTTGAAGCAGGTGCTGGTCAGCGCCGGCCTGTCCGATCTGCTCGCGCGGCTGGTGCTGATGTATGCGGTGTCGCCGTTGCTGCTCGGCTGGCTGGTCGCGGTCGGCATCCGCCTCGCCGCCGGGTCGGCGACGGTGGCGACGATCACCGCGGTCGGCATCATGCCGGGCGTCGTCGCCGGATCGGGCGTCTCGCCGGAGCTGGTGGTGCTGGCGATCGGCGCGGGCTCGGTGTTCTTCAGCCACGTCAACGATCCCGGCTTCTGGCTGGTGAAAAGCTATGTCGGCACCAGCACCGCGGACACGTTCAGGACCTGGTCGCTGCTCGAGACGACGATTTCGGTGGTCGGGCTCGCGCTGGTGGTCGCACTCAGTTATGTCGTCTGACACGTGCGGGGGAAGACAGCCATGAGCGAAGTTCGGCTGGTCGATCGCGCGTACACCGCGATCGTCGCCATCATCAACGACGAGCGGCTCGCGATCGGCGACCGCCTGCCCTCCGAATCGCGGCTCGCCGCGTCGTTCGGCGTGTCGCGGACGATCGTCCGCGAGGCGCTGGCGCGGCTCGCCTCGGACGGGATCACCGCGGCGCGGCGCGGCGCCGGTTCCTACGTGCAGCGGCGGCCGTCCGAACGGCTCAGCACGCACATGCCGATGGACGCGCTCGCCAAGACGCTCGGCACCTACGAGGTCCGCTTCGTGCTCGAATCGGAGGCGGCGAGGCTCGCGGCGCAGCGCCGCTCGCCGCAGCAGCTCGACGAGATCGAACGCACGCTGGCGGCGTTGCGCAGCGCCCTGCTGTCGAACGCGCCAGCGCATGACGAGGACTGGCTGCTCCACCGCGCGATCGTCGAGGCGACGGGCAATTCCGCCTTCGTGCCGGTGTTCGACCATCTGCAGGACGAGGTGATGCGCATCCTGCGTGCCGGCGTCGACATCTCGCGCTCGCGACCGCCCGAGGTGATCGGCGCGATGATGGCGGAGCATGACGCGATCGTCGATGCGATCCGCACCCGCGATGCCGACGGCGCCGCGCTGGCGATGCGCTGGCATCTGTCGCAGGGGCGCAAGCGGCTGATGCCGTGAGGCAGGCCGGGTTTCCTCAGTCGCCGAGCGTTTCCCTATCCTCGCCGTTCGCCTTCAGCCGGTATAGGGGCCTGAGACTCACCTGCCCTTCGACAGGCTCAGGGCGAACGGTGGGATATGTGGTGGTCTGCATCTGCGACCGAAGGTTGCCGGTTGCCGATCCACGCCAGCGCCTCCGCGGTCAGCACCTCCACCGGCCGGGCGGCGTCGAGCGTCACCGCAGGTTCGTCCGCCGCCGGGCGTTCGAGCGTGGCGAGCTGGCTGCCGAGCAGGCTGGGCGGCATATAATGGCCCGAGCGCGTCTCCATCCGGCGGGCGATCTCGGCTGCGCCGGTGTCGAGCAGCACGAACAGCAGCGGCACCGCCGAGGCGGCGGACAGCCGCTCGCGATAGCTGCGCTTGAGCGCCGAACAGGCGGCGACCGCGACGTGGCCGGGCGCCGCCTGCGCCGCCTCGCCGAGCGCCGTGCCGAGCCGGTCGAGCCACGGCCAGCGATCCTCGTCGGTGAGCGGATGCCCCGCCTGCATCTTGGCGACATTGGCCCGCGAGTGGAACGCGTCGCCCTCCAGCACCGGACAGGCGAGCGCCGCGCCGAGCCGCGTCGACAGCGTCGACTTGCCGCTGCCGCTCACGCCCATGACGACGACGGCATATGCGCGATCGGTCCCTGCTTGTCCCTGCACGCGCTACCCTTGCGTTCGAGGCCGGCCGAGCTGCCGGCGTGACGATAACGCCGCTATCCCGCGTCCGTGCCCGGCTGACCATTACGACCTTTGTCGCAATCGTCGCGTCGCGCGCGCGATCCTACTCCCGTTCGATAGCCGGATGCCCCACGACTTCTTCAAGGATAACGCCGTGATGACAGCCAAATCCCGCGCGGCACGCCGCTTCCGCCTCCTCGCGGCGTTGCTGCTCGCCGGCGTCGCGACGCCGTCGCTTGCGGCAACGCCGTCGATCTCGACCTTCGCGACCGCACCGGCCGACCCGCGTGCGGTGACGGTCGCGGGCAAGGGCGACGGTACGGCCGACGACAGCGCCGCGATCCAGCGCGCGATCGATTCGGTCGCGGCGCAGGGCGGCGGCGGGCTCGTCTTCCTGCCGACCGGCCGCTACCGCATCACCCGCACATTGTTCATGCGGCCCGGCGTGCGGCTGTTCGGGGTCGGCAAGCGCCGCCCCGTCATCCTGCTTGCGCCGCAGACGCCCGGTTTCGAGCGCGGGGTCGGCAGCATGGTGTTCTTCACCGGCACGCTGCCCGTCCGCCCCGGCGAGCCGCCGCGCCCGCCGGTGCCCGTGCCGCCGCCGACCAGCGTGCCGTTCGATCCGGGCATCGCCGACGCCAATTCGGGCACTTTCTATTCGGCGATGGCCAACGTCGATTTCGAGATCGGCGACGGCAATCCGGCGGCGACCGCGGTGCGCTTCCACGCCGCGCAGCACGCCTATCTCAGCCATATCGACTTCCATCTCGGCTCGGGCCTCGCCGGCATCTATCAGGTCGGCAACATCGGCCAGGATCTGCGCTTCTTCGGCGGCCGCTACGGTATCCTCACCGAGAAGCCCTCGCCGGCGTGGCAATATACGCTGCTCGACGCGACCTTCGAGGGCCAGCGCGACGCCGCGATCCGCGAGCATGAGGCGGGCCTGACCCTGGTCAACACCGTGTTCCGCAACGTGCCCGTCGGCGTCGAGATCGACCGCGGCTATGGCGATTGGCTGTGGGGCAAGCAGGTCCGGTTCGAGAACGTCTCGCAGGCCGGCGTCGTCATCAGCAACGAAGGCAATGCCTATACGCAGATCGGCTTCGAGGATGCGACCGCGGTCGGCACGCCGGTGTTCGCGCGCTTCCGCGACAGCGGCAGGACGGTGGCGGGATCGGGTGCCCGCTATCGCGTCCGCGCCTTCAACTACGGGCTCACCGTACCGGCGCTCGGCGCGACGGGCAGCTTCGCGACCCGGATGGACGCCGCCCCCCTCGCGCGCGATCCGAAACGCCCCGCCCCGGCGATCCGCGCGCTGCCGCCGGTCGCGGCCTGGACCAACGTGCGCGACCTCGGTGTCACCGGCGACGGCAGCACCGACGATACCGCGGCGTTGCAACGCGCGATCGCCAGCCGGCGCGTGCTCTATTTCCCCGCCGGCTTCTACCGGGTCAGCGATACGCTGACATTGCGCGCCGACAGCGTGCTGATCGGCCTCCACCCCAGCCTGACCCAGATCGTCCTCGCCGACGACAGCCCCGCCTTCCGCGGCGTCGGCAGCCCGCGCGCGCTGCTCACCAGCGCCAAGGGTGGCGACGCGATCGTCTCCGGCCTCGGTCTCGCCACCGGCGGCCGCAACCCGCGCGCCACCGCCTTGCTGTGGCGCGCCGGCGAGCGGTCGCTGGTCGACGACGTCAAGTTCCAGGGCGGTCACGGCACCTTCCGCGCCGACGGCAGCCGCTTCGATCCCTACAATGCCGATCACAGCGGCGATGCCGATCCCAAGCAGCGCTGGGACGGCCAATATGCGAGCCTGTGGGTGACCGACGGCGGCGGCGGCACGTTCAACAGCCTGTGGACGCCGAGCACCTATGCCGCCGCCGGGCTGCTCGTCTCCGACACCGATACGCCGGGCCACGTCTACCAGATGTCCGCCGAGCATCACCGCCGCGCCGAGATCGTGCTCGACCGGGTGCGCAACTGGGAGTTCCTCGCGCCGCAGACCGAGGAGGAGGCGGGCGAGAGCCGCGACACGGTGGCGTTCGAGATTCGCAACTCGCGCGACATCCTGTTCGCCAACCTCCACGCCTATCGCGTCACCCGCTCGCTGCAGGGCGCGCCGGCGGCGATCACGCTGACCGGCTCGACCAGCATCCGCTTCCGCAACGTGCACGTGAATGCCGAAAGCGGCTTTTCGACCTGCGACGCCGCCGGCTGCGGCACCTATCTGCGCGCGAGCAAATATCCGTATGAAAACGCGATTCGCGACATCACGCGCGGCGCCGAGGTGCGCGAGCGCGAATTCGCGGTGCTTGACGTCACCGACGCGCCCGTCGTCGCCCCCTCCACCGCGATCCCGGTGACACGGGTCGCGGGCGGCTTTCACGCGCTCGGCGGCGGCGCGGTCGACCGGGCCGGCAAGCTCTATTTCGTCGACCGGCCGATGCAACGCATCCACGGCTGGAGCGCCGGCGAGGGCCTGTCGGTGGTGTCCGACGCGCCGCTCGATGCGGTCAATCTCGCGGTCGACGGGTCGGACCGGCTGATGGTGCTGTCCTCCGCCGGAGCCGCCGCGACCGTCTACAGCCTCGATCCCCGGCGCCCCGCCGCGGTCGACGTGCTGGCCGCCCGTCCGGCCGCAGCCCACCCGCGGATCGTCCTGCCGGGCAGCCTGTGGAACAACGGCGAGTTCCGCGACCAATATGATCCGGCGACCGACCGCTTCACCACGCTCGCCGAGATGTTCGCGCGCGACATGGCGATCGCCAAGCCCCGCGAATACGTCTCGCCCGACGGCAGCCTAGCCCTCCCCGCCTTCCGCGTCTGGCAGCAGGGGCCGGCGGATCACCGCGGCTGGCGCTTCTCGGATACGCTCGACACTTATGGCCTCATCACGGCCAGCCCGGGCACGCGCGTCTATCTCGCCAATGGTTCGGAGGATCGCACCTACAGCGGTCTGGTCGGTGCCGGCGGTGCGGTGACCGATCTCAAGCCGTTCGCGGCGCGCGGCGGCGAGAGCGTCGTCGCCGGTCCCGACGGGCGCGTCTACGTCGCCAACGGGCAGGTGTTCGTCTATGCCGCCGATGGCAGCGAGCAGGGCCGCATCGACGTGCCCGACCGGCCGCTGCAACTGCTGTTCGGTGGCGCCGACGGTCGCACGCTGTTCATCCTGACCCACTACGCGCTCTACACGGCACGCCCCTGACGTCCTGCCGAAGCGGTACGAATCGACTTTGGTCGTAGATGCCGCGGCGCCCGTCTTTGGCTAGAATGATCGCGGTATCAGGGAATCAGACCGGTGGAGCCCGGCGCGGACCCTGCGGAAAAAGGGGATGGATGATGAAGATGGTCACGCGCGATCGGCGACGGCTTGCAGGCATTTCAGGTAACGTTACCAGCGTCGCGGCACTTGCGGTGATGCTGGTGTCGGTGCCGGCCTTCGCGCGGCCGCTGCCGCAGCAGGACCAGTCGGCGGTGCCCGATTCGACCCGTTCGGCCGACCCCGCCGCGCCCGATCAGCTGACCAAGCCGACCACCACCACCGACGGCACCGCCGACGCGCCGCAGGCCGAGGCGCCGGCGAGCGACATCGTCGTGACCGGCACGCGCATCACCGCCAACGGCTTCAACGCGCCGACCCCGACGACGGTGATCGGCGAACAGCAGATCCAGCAGAATGCCCAGGCGAACATCTTCAACACCGTCGTGCAATTGCCCTCGCTGCAGGGATCGACCGGTGCGACGACGGGCACGTTCAGCACGTCGAGCGGCCAGCAGGGGCTGAGCTCGCTGTCGCTGCGCGGCCTCGGCACGATCCGCACCCTGACGCTGCTCGATGGACAGCGCGTCATCGGCGCCAACGTCACCGGCGTCACCGACATCAGCCAGTTCCCGCAATTGCTCATCAAGCGCGTCGACATCGTCACCGGCGGCGCCTCCGCCTCCTACGGATCGGATGCGGTCGGCGGCGTCGTCAACTTCATCACCGATACCCGCTTTACCGGCGTCAAGGGCAACCTTCAGACCGGCGTCACCACGTACGGCGACGACGGTCAGGTGCTGGCGCAGCTCGCGGTCGGCAAGGCGTTCGCGGGCGACAAGCTGCACGTCATCCTCAGCGGCGAATATGCCAAGGATCAGGGCGTCGGCCCCGGCAATTTCGGCGAGGATCTCGCCGGCAGCCGCGACTGGTATCGCGCCTCGACGCTGGTCGACACCGGCAACCGCGCCGGCGGCACGCCGCAATTCCTCTACCGCGACCATGCCCAGGCCTATCAATATACGAAATATGGCCTGATCAGCAGCGGCCCGCTGCAAGGCACGGCATTCGACTTCAACGGCAACCCCTTCCCGTTCCAGTACGGATCGAACGGCGTGCCGTCGAAGACCGCGGGCGGCAACGTCATCGGTTGCTACGTCGGCTTCTGCGTCGGCGGCGATCAGTCGGGCCATGTCGGATCGGGCACGTCGCTGCAATCGGCGCTCGAGCGGATCAACGGCTATACCCGCGTCGGCTACGACATCGCGCCGGACACGGAGCTGTACGTCACCGCCAATATCGCGCAGGTCAAGACCAGCAACCAGCCCAACCCCGGTGCCTCGAAGACCGGCCTGACCATCCAGTGTTCGAACCCCTATCTGCCCGCGTCGGTCAGCGCCGCCTGCGCCGCCAACGGCATCACCACCTTCGGCTACGGCCTCAGCAACGCGATCCTGCCGAACATCAAGGTCAATACCGATCGCCGCCAGTACCGCTTCGTCGGCGGCCTGAAGGGCAAGGCCGATGTGCTCGGGTCCAACTGGACCTATGACATCTATTACGAACACGGCATCAACATCACCGACATCAATGTCGACAACATCAGCCTGAACGGCCGGTACAATCAGGCGATCAACGCGACGACGCTCAACGGCCAGATCGTCTGCGCCAATGCGACCGCGCGTGCCAACGGCTGCCAGCCGATCAACATCTTCGGCGGCGCGGCGCCGTCGGCCGCGGCGCTCGCCTATGTCGTGCCCGAGAACGGCCCGTTCCAGCATACCCGCCAGACGCAGGATGCCGCCGCGGCCAGCATCTCGGGCACGCCGATCGATTTGTGGGCGGGTCCGCTCGCGATCGCGATGGGCGTCGAATACCGGCGCGAGGCCTATCGCGTGAACGCCGATCCTTACGGCGCCGGGGTATCGGCGATCAGCCCCAATTCGGCCGACTATCCGGCCGATCCGATCCTCAACTCGACGATCGGCAGCAACTGGTACGCCGGGAACTACAAGAACGGTTCGGGCAAATATCACGTCTACGAAAGCTTCCTCGAACTCAACCTGCCGATCCTCGACTCGGCGGCGCTGGGCAAGGCCAGCATCAACGGCGCGGGCCGCGCGACCAAATATTCGACCTCGGGCGTCATCTACGCCTGGAAGGTCGGCGGCACCTGGGAAACCCCGCTCGACGGCCTGCGCCTGCGCGCCGTCACGTCGCGCGACGTACGTGCGCCGAACCTGTCCGAACTGTTCGCCGCACCGACCACGACCACCGTCCCCAACTTCACCGATCCGCGCACGACGGCGGCCAATCCCAACGGGCGCCAGCTGCTCATCATCCAGAACACGATAGGCAATCCCAATCTGCGCCCCGAGACCGCGCGCAGCACCGAGGCCGGCATCGTCTATGCGCGCCCGTCCTGGCTGCCGGGGCTCAGCCTGTCGTTCGACTATTACAAGATCAAGGTCAGCGACGTCGTCTCCAGCCTGTCGGCACAGCAGATCGTCAATTTGTGCTACATCTCGAACCTGCCGGACACCTGCGGCGCGTTCAATCTCGACATCGCGCCCGGCAGCAACCAGACCGCATTCGTCAACGTCCAGTCGTTCAACCTCGCCTCGATCAAGACCGAGGGCTTCGACATCGAGGCGAGCTACCAGTGGCGCAATCCGCTGGGCCTCGGCGGCAACTTCACGCTGCGCGGCCTCGGCACCCACGTCATCAACTTCATCACCGATCCCGGTCTGCCCGGTACCATCCCGGTCGACAGCGCCGGCGCCAATTCGGGCGCGACGCCGAGCTGGAAGTGGCTGGCGATCCAAAGCTACGACAACGACCAGTTCAGCCTGCTGCTGCAGGAGCGCTGGTTCAGCGACGGCGTGTTCGGCAATCAATATGTCGTCTGCTCGACCGCCTGCCCGGTCTCGACCGCCAACAATCCGACGATCGACTATAACAAGATGAAGGGCGCCTTCTACTTCGACATCGGCGGCTCGCTCAACGTCACCAAGCAGGTCAGCATGTTCTTCAAGGTCGACAATCTGTTCGATCACGATCCCGAGGCCTCGCCGCAGACCAACACCGGCCTCGACGTCAATCCGGCGCTGTATGACACGCTGGGCCGCTTCTACCGTCTGGGTGTCCGCGCGCGGTTCTGACCTGGACTAAGCCTTTAAAGGCGTCCCCCACCTCCCCCGTCATGACGGACATGATCCGGCATGACGGGGCGTTTTTGAACGCCGGCGTCCCGCGGCCGGAGGAACGACGCGACGCCCGAGCCATTGAGGGGGAATGACACCCCCCATTCCCGCTACCGGCGTCACCGTCTGGCATGACGGCAATTGTCCGTTATGCCGGCGGGAGATCGCGTTGATGCGCCGGCTCGACCGTCGCGGCGCGATCACCTTCGTCGATGCGGCCGACACCGACAGCATCTGCCCGATCGACCGCGGCGCGCTGCTCGACCGGTTCCACGCCAGCGAGAACGGCACCTTGCTCTCCGGCGCAGCCGCTTTCGCCGCGATGTGGCGTGCGATCCCGCTGCTGCGCCCACTCGGCCTGCTCGCCCGCCGGCCGCTGGCGTTGCGGGTCATGGAACGGGCGTATCGCCGCTTCCTGCGTATCCGCCCCCGGCTCCAGCGCCTGCTCCGGTGATCCGAAGGGCGCCGTCAGGCGCCCATCGCATATTGCCGGCAATGGTTGAGATAGCCCGCCTCGTGCAGCCCGGACAGCGCGACGACGCTTTCCCATAGCCAGCCCGGCGCGTCGATCGCGCCGCGCCGGTCGGCATCGAGCACCCGCGTCCAATCGGCGCGCTCGTCCCGGCTGAGCTGCCGCGCATGCGCCTTGCCGACGACGAAGGCGAGATAATGCGCCGCCTTCACCGCCTGGCCGGCACTGAACTGCTCGACCTCGAGCTTCAGATCCTGCGGCGAGAGTTCGCGCACGAACAGCGACCGGTCGAGCATCCGCGCCGCGACCATCCGGCTGCCGAGATGCGGCGACAGCGCACGTGCCGCGGTCACCACCCGCACCGCCTGATCGGCCGGCATCGTCGCGCCCCGCGCCGCCGGTGCGATCGGCGCGGTCGCTTCCTTGAGGTCGATCAGCGCGTAATCCGACCGGCCCTTGGCGTTCTTCAATCCGGCGAGCGCCGCGAAGCGCAACAGGCCGAGCGAGCTGCACCCCTTCATCCAATAGGCCGCATCGACCAGCCGCACCGCGCGATCGCGATCCTTGTCGTCGAGCGCGAGGACCAGTGCGGTGACGTCGGGCTCGGCGAGCACCGCCGCGAGCGCGCCGCGCTCCTCGCCGTCGAGCGGCCAGAATTTGTCGCCGAGCGGGATCGTCGGCTCCTCGGTACGCAACCGCTCCTTGGCGAGATGGCGCCAGCGCCGACCGAGCGCGCGCCGCCTGACGCTGCGCACCACCTCGGGTTCGGGGCCGCTGTCGTCGCCGCCGGGATCGCGCATTGCCCGCGCATAGCCGGTCACCATCTCCTCGATCATATGCGCGGTCGTGACGCCGGGCAGGTCGGAGCCGCGCGCCGCGGTCGCCAGCGACAGGCCGAGGCGGATGAGGTCGTGCGCGGGATTGCCGATCACCGCCTGGTCGAGGTCGCGGATCTGGATCGCGATCCGTCCGTCGCCGTCGTTGATCGGCCCGAGGTTGCCGAGGTGGCAATCGCCGCAGATCCAGATCGCCGGTCCTTCGGGCACGTGCCGCGACGCTCGCGACTCCGCCAGCCATTCGTAGAATTTGACCGTGTTACCCCGGACATAGGCATGGGTCGAACGCGCCATCTTCAACTTGCGCTTGGCTTCGAGGATGGCGCCGCGTTCGGCGGGACGGGGTGTCGGCATCGATGTCCTTCGGATCAGCAATACTATGTAACGCGCGCTGACCCATATGGGTTACATCGGACCGGCGAATTTCAGGCGGTCGGGTTACCGGCGCCGAGCGGTGACGCCGCATAATCGGCCAGCAACGCGGCGGCATCGTCGTAGATCGCCACCGCACCGGCGCGCGTCAGCACCGCATCGGGGAAGCCGCCGGAGCGCACCGCGACCGCGGCCATGCCGCATTTCGCCGCCGCCTCGATGTCATAGGGGGTGTCGCCGACGACGATCACCTCGTCGGGAGCCAGCCCGTCGAGCTTGGCGAGCGCGGTGGCGAAGATGTCCGGCGCCGGCTTGGTCTGTTCGACGTCGTCGCCGCTGGTCGTCTCGCCGACGAGCGCGCGGGCATCGAGCAGCCCGAGATAATGGTCGAGCTCTTCGCCCGACGCGGATGAGGCGAGCACGACCTGCTGGCCGTTGCCATGAGCGTGCGCGAGCAGCGCCCGCGCATCGGCGAAGGGTTTGGCGCGATCGAGATACTTGGTCTTGAACGCCGCGCCGTGGGCGTCGCCGAGCTTCTCGACCGCGTCGTCGTCGAGATCGGGAAGCAGCGTCGGCACCAAATTGTCCGTGCCCTTGCCGATCTGGTCGTGGATCGTCTGCCGGTCGAAGCGGGCGCCGATCCCGGCGAAGGCCTCTTCCCAGGCGAGCACGTGGAAATCATTGCTGTCGACCAGCGTGCCGTCGATGTCGAAGAGGATGGCCTTGATCTGCTTGGGCATGAAGCGTCCGATGATTGGGGAAAAAATCGGCGGCGCGATCGGCCACCTCGTCCCACCGCCAACCAGCGATCGAGCGCTAACGTTCCTTTTCAGGGGCTTGTCCCCTTTTCTCGGTGCCGCGCGTTGGCCGGCATCTGAAGAGGAGACGTCCATGTTTCGTTATGTGATCGCGGCAACCGCCATGACCCTGTTCGCTGGCGGTGCCGTCGCGCAGACCGCCCAGACCGGCTCGCACAACCCCGCCGTGAAGAATGGCGCGCCGCACACGATCGCCGCCCCCGCGAAGGGCGCGAACTCCTTCACCGAGGATCAGGCACGCGGCCGTCTCGCCAAGGCCGGCTATACCGGCATCACCAAGCTGACCAAGCGCGACGGCCTTTGGCAGGGCACCGCGATGAAGGCCGGCAAGCGCGCGACCGTCATGCTCGACTACAAGGGCAACGTCACCAGCCGCTGATCGAGCCCATTGTTTCCAGGAGAGATTTCATGACCCAGACCATCACGCGCCTGTTCGACGATTATGCCGACGCGACCAATGCGATCCGCGAGCTCGAAGCGATCGGCGTCCCCCACGACCATCTCAGCATCGTCGCCAGCAATGCCGACAAGCGCCACGGCGAGCACGTCGACCAGGACGATGACAGCATCAACGATCATGGCGACGTCAGCCGCGGCGTATCGACCGGCGCCGTGCTCGGCGGTGCCGGCGGTCTGCTCGCCGGTCTCGGCCTGCTCGCCATTCCCGGCCTTGGCCCGATCGTCGCGGCCGGCTGGCTCGCCGCGACCGCAGCCGGTGCCGGCATCGGCGCGGCAGGCGGCGCAGCGACCGGCAGCATCGTCGGCGCGCTCAAGAACGCCGGCCATGACGAGAATGACGCGCACGTCTATGCCGAGGGCGTCCGTCGCGGCGGTTCGTTGGTCAGCGCCAAGGTACCCGAAGAGCTGGTGAGCGAAGCGGAAGCCGCGCTCGAGCGCAATCGCTCGGTCGACGCGCAGAGCCGCGGCGCGAGCTATCGCGAGTCCGGCTGGACCAGCTTCGACGACACCGCCCCGGCCTATACCGCCGACGAGGTGCATGAGGAGCGCGCGCGCTACACGACCGGCTCGCGCCTCTAATAACCCCGCCGCTCCCGCCGACAACGGGCGGGAGCGGTACTTTTTGCGCAGATCGTCACGCGCCCTGCCGCTTCTTGGTGGCTTGTTAAGTCCGGCTGTGGTTGATCGTCCTTCGTCCGCCTACAATTGTCGAAAGCGGCTGATGGGGTGGTATGCTGAGCCTAGTGTTGTGGACGACGGTATCGGCACTGGCCCCTGCGCCCGTGATGCAGGACGTCGCCCTCCCCGCTGATCCCGTCGCGGCCCCGCTGATCGCGCCCCTGCCCGTCCAGACCGCGGTGCCGGCACCCGAGCCTGCGCAGGACACCCGCCGCGTCGAGCCGACGATCACCGATTCCGCCGACATCGTCGTCACCGCACGGGAGAATTCCGCCAAGATCGATCCGCTGCGCGCGCTCAACGAGCGCTCGTTCGAGGCGACGCAGGCCGTCGACAAGGCGCTCGTCGCGCCGATCGCGCGCGCCTATAAGAAGACCGCGCCCAAGCCGTTCCGCGACGGCGTCCACAATGTGCTCTACAATCTGCGCGAGCCGGTCGTGTTCATCAATTTCCTGCTCCAGCACAAGATCGGCAAGGCGGTCGAGACGGTCGGCCGTTTCGGGATCAACACGACGATCGGCCTGCTCGGCGCCTTCGACATCGCCAAGCGCAAGCCCTTCAAACTTCCCCGCCGCGGCAACGGCTTCGCCGATACGCTCGGCTTCTACGGCGTGCCGCCGGGACCGTTCATGTTCCTGCCGCTGGTCGGCCCGACGACGGTGCGCGACCTGATCGGCGGCGGCGTCGACCGGCTCGTCTTGCCGATCGCCGCGGGCCGCCGCGTGACCAGGCCCGCCTTCGTCATCCCCGCCGCGGTACTCGGCGTGCTCGATCACCGGTCGGAGTTCGACGACACGCTGCGCACGCTGCACGAAGACGCCGCCGATCCCTACGCCAACACCCGCACCTTCTACCTGCAGCGCCGCCAGGCCGAGATCGACCATCTCCGCGGCCGCGGTACCGGCAGTTCGAGCCCGATGTCCGAAGCGCCCAAGGCCCCGATCGACGAGCGCGGCCGCGAGGTGAAGACGACGCCGTGAGGCGGTCACTCTTGCTATAGCGCGACGATGACGACGCCGCGCAGCCGCCCTTCGCAGGCATCGTGCAGAGCTTGCGGCGCAGCGTCCAAGCCCGCCACCATCGTCCGGGCGAAGTGGAGCCCGGCGTCGCGCTGCCACGCGATCCATTCGGCGAAGGCGGCGATGTCGCGATCGGCACTATAGCCGCGCAGCGTGATGTCCTTGAGGATGAGCTGGAACGAGTCGAGCGCCGCGGGAGCGACGATGCTGGCGCCCTGCCGGTCCAGTTCCGCGGTCAACGCACCGAGCAGCACGAAGCGCGCGCCCTCACGCGCGGCGCCGACCGCGGCGACGAGGTGGTCGCCGCCCACCATGTCGACGAAGACATCGATGCCGTCGGGCGCCGCGGCCGCCAGCTGGTCGGCGAGCGGGCCGCCGTTGCGCAGCACCGCCGCATCGTAGCCGAGGTCGGCGCGCATCCAGTCCGCCTTGTCGCGGCTCCCGGTACTGCCGATCACCCGCGCCGCGCCGAGCCGCCGCGCGATCTGGCCGGCCATCGATCCGATCGCGCCGGCGGCGCTCGACACGAAGACGGTGTCGCCGGGGCGGATCCGGATACCGCGGGTCAGCGCCGCATAGGCCGTCCAGCCATGGCCGAGATAGGCCGCGGGTTCGATCGGCCCGCGTCCCAGCGCCACGCACTGCCCGACCGGCACGACGGCATGGTCCCGCCAGCCGAACGGATGCGAGACGAATTCGCCGACCACAAAGCCGCTGCCGGGCGGACAGGCAAGCACCTCACCGATCGCACCGTCCGCCAGCGTATCGCCGGGGCTGAGCGCCGGGAAAGGTATCCCCTCGACCGCCTGCGCGTCGCGATCGGCCATCAGCCGCGTCGAGATCGAAACCCGGAACCAGCGATTGCGCACGACGACGTCCGTCGGCCCCGGTGCCGGCAATTGCGTTTCCGCGATCACGAGATCGGACGGCTGGATCATCGCCTCCGGGTGGCGCGCAAGGCGTACCTGACGGCATTTCGGCATGCTGGTCATTCGCGGCTCCTCGATCATCGGCGCGATCAAACCCGCGCCCGTGAAACCGAATTACCGATATGACTGGTGGTCAGTCAATACGCGGAGCTCTTCTCTTGCTCTCGGTTTCGCGGCAGGGATCGTCGCCTGCACCATCATGGGAGCCGACGTGGCGAGTAAACCCCGCACCAAGCCTGCCGATCAACGGCGCGACGATCTGATGAACGCTGCCGAGCGCCTGTTCCTCGACCAGGGCGTCGCCGCGACGACGATCGAGCAGATCACCTCCGGGGCGGGTGTGGCGAAAGGCAGCTTCTATCTGCATTTCACCGCCAAAGAGGATGTCGTCGCGGCGTTACGCCTTCGCTTCGCCGAGCGCGTCGGCGGCATCATCACCAGCGCGGTCGATCGCGTCGCCATGGATGACTGCAGCGAACGGCTGGCCACCTGGCTGACCGCTTGTGCGGAGGGCTATGCGACGTTCGCCTCGTTGCATGACATGGTGTTCCGCGATGTCCCGCCGCCGACAAACGCCGGTCTGGCCGACAATCCGTTGATCGACGGTCTGACGCAACTGCTCGCCGCCGGCGACGCTGCGGGAGCATGGCGGCTCGAAGACCCGCGGTTCACCGCCATCTTCCTGTTCAACGCGCTGCATGGCGTGATCCTCGACGCCGGCCGATATGGCGGCAGCGACGCGCTCGCCCGTCGTATCGTCGATCACGGTTTCCGGCTCGTCGGTCTGCCGTCGGGATAGCCCCTTGCCGGTCAGCCGCGCTTGATGCGCGGGAGCTGCCACCACGGGGTCTGCGGGCTGAGGTGATGCTCGTGGTGATAGGCGCCGAAGTGGAAGCAGGTCGCCAGGGAGGCGAGCGGCGACAACGAATTGCTGCGGGCATTGTGCGTGTCGGCGAACGGCGTCTCGCCGTGACGGTGGGGCAGATAGGTGCCGAACAGGAACAATTGCGCCAGCGCGAGCAGCGCCGGCACCGCCCAGAACAGCACGATGTTGAGCAGCGACGCGCCGAGCAGCATGTAGACAATGGCCGCCAGCGTGATCCGCAGGATCTGGCCGTGGGTGTAATAGCCGCGGAAGAAATGGACGAACCACGGCAGCGCGCGGCGCGGCGCGGCGGCGTGGAAGTCGGGATCGTGCTCAGTGCCGGGCGCGGCGTGATGCGCGTGGTGCATCGGGTAGAGCGCGCGATAGGACAGGCCGGCATAGGCGCCGAGGCACAAGGTGCCGACGACGACGTTCCACGCCCGGCGTCCGGGGGCGAACGAGCCGTGCATGCAATCGTGCGCGACGATGAAGAGGCCGGTGCTCAGCCACGCCTGCACCACGATCAGCAGCAATGCGACCGGCACCGTGGCGGCGCGCCACTGCCAGAAGAAGATGCCGCCGATATGGATGGCGAGCCAGGCCGCGCCGATCGCGGCGGCGAGCAGCAGGCTGTGGCGCGTATTGCCCCGATCGGGGCTCATCGCCCGACGCGATCGGCGAGCTTGCGCTTCAGCTTCGCCGGATCGGGGGCGAACAGGAAGCCGAAGCTGACGCCGCCTTCCTTGCCCTTCACCGCATGGTGCAGCCGGTGCGCCTGCAACAGCCGCTTGGAATAGCCGCGCCGCGGCACCCAGCGCATGCCGAACCGCTGGTGGACCATCATGTCGTGGACGAAGGCGTAGATACCGCCATAGACGGTGATGCCCAGCGCCGCCCACCACAACGGCTCCCAGCGCAGGCCGACGACGAACAAGGTGACGACGATCACCGCAAAGGTGATCGCGTAGAGATCGTTCTTTTCGAACGCGCCCTCGTGCGGCTCGTGATGCGACCGGTGCCAACCCCAGCCCCAGCCGTGCATGACATATTTGTGCGTCGCCCAGGCGAAACACTCCATGAACAGCACCATGCCGACAACCACGGCCAGCTTCTCGTACCAGGCCACCGCCTACTCCTATCGCGTCCGAGCCATCACTCGGGGAGGACGACGTCTCCAGTATCTATGCCATAACCGCGGTCAAACAAGGCCGTAGTGGCCCGTCGCCGCCGCCCTGCCGTCACCGCGCGGTCATCGAGAAGGGCCGTGCCGCCCGCCCGGTCGCCCAGCCTTTGTTCGGGACCGCCGCCATCGTGAAGCGCAATTCGCCGCCCGCCCGCAACTCCGCGTCGCGCAGATAGCTGCGCGCCAGCGGCACGCCGTTCAACGTCACCGCAGCGATATAGCGGTTGGTCGTCGACAAGCCGTCGGCGACGACGACGAAGCTTTTGCCGTCGGGCAGGTTGAGCGTCGCGCGATCGACGAACGGCCGGCCGATGACATATTCGTTCGACCCCGGCGCGACCGGATAGAAGCCGAGCGCGGTGAAGACGAGCCACGCCGACATCTGGCCGAGATCGTCGTTGCCCGCCAGACCGTCCGGCGTCGGCTTGTATTGCGACGCGACGATCTGCGCGAGCCGCTCCTGCGTCCGCCACGGCGCCCCGGCGTAGTCGTAGAGATAGGCGACGTGATGGCTGGGTTCGTTGCCGTGGATATATTGGCCGATCAGCCCGGCGATATCCTCGGCATGGCTATAGTCGAGCTTCGAATTGTCATAGTCGAACATCGCATCGAGCTTGGCGATCGCCTTGGCGTCGCCGCCCAGCAGGCGGAACAGCCCAGCCTGATCCTGCGGCATGAACCAGCTATATTGCCAGGCATTGCCCTCGGTATAATCCGAGCCGTAGTTGATCGCGGTGGGATCGAAGGGCGTGCGGAACGCGCCGCTCGACAGGCGCGCGCGCAGCCAGCCGGTCTTGGTGTCGAAGCTGTTGCGCCAGTTGGCGGCGCGTTTCTCGAAGCGCGCGGCGATCGCGTCGCGCCCCATCGCCCGCGCCATTCGTGCGATCGTCCAGTCGTCATAGGCATATTCGACCGTCTTCGACGCGGCCTCGGGCTCCTTGTCGATCGGCACATAGCCGCGCGCCATATAGTCGCCGAGCCCGCCATAGGGGGCATAGTCTGCGCTCGCGACCATCGCGTCGAGCGCCGCATCGGCGTCGAAGCCGCGGATGCCCTTGAGATAGGCGTCGGCGATCACCGGCGCGGCATGATAGCCGATCATCGTCCAGGTCTCGCGCCCGGCGAATTGCCATACCGGCAGGATGCCGTCGGGACTGAACCGGCGGCTGGCGACGAGCGATCGCACGACGTCGACCGTGGTCTGCGTCGGCTGGACCAGCGTCAGCAGCGGATGCTCGGCACGGAACGTATCCCACAGCGAGAAGGTCGAACGGAAGGTGAAGCCGTCGGCGCGATGCACCTGGTCGTCCGGCCCGCGATAGCGACCGTCGGCATCGCTCCATACGCTCGGCGCGAGCAGGGCATGGTAGAGCGCGGTATAGACGGTGCGGCGCATCGGCGCGGGGGCGGCGATCTCGACCGCGCCGAGCGCCTGCGTCCACGCGGCGGCGGTGCGCGCGCGGATCGCGTCGAAGCCGCCCGCCTCGGCCTCGAGATTGGCGACGGCGCCGGCTTCGTCGACGCCGGACAGCGCCACCTTCACCTCCAGCGGGGCGGCGAGCGTACCGAAATCGAGCCGCGCCTCCAGTGCCTTGCCGAGTTTCTCGGCGACCGCCTCGCTGCCCCGGCCCGGCCCCTGAAAGCCTTTGTAGGTCACCGCGGCGTCGCGATCGACGAAGCCATGGCCGGTCAGCGGTGCGGAGAAGCGCATCGCGAAATAGAGCTTGCGGCCCGGCGCCCAGCCGCGCGTCTCGCGAAAGCCGGTCAGCGTGCCGTCGGGGCGCAGGTGCAGCCCCGACCACAGGATCTTGCCGGGATAATTGTAGAGCGACGAGCGCAGGTCGATGACCAGATGCGCGGGCGTGCCGGCGGGGAAAGTGTAGCGGTGGACGCCGGTGCGGGTGCCGGCGGTCAGCTCGGCACGGATGCCGCCGTCGGCAAGCGTCACCGCATAATAGCCGGGCCGCGCCGTCTCGCTGGCGTGATCGAAGCGCGAGCGATAGCCCGAGCCGGGCTTCGCCGGATCGCCCGGATCGAGCCGTACCGTCCCCGCCTGTGGCGCGACCAGCACATCGCCGAGGTCGGAATGGCCGGCACCGGAGAAATGGGTGTGGCTGAACCCCTGGATCGTCGGATCCTCGTAACGATAGCCGGCGGCGTGGCCGTAGCAGGCGCGGATCTCGCAGCCGGTATCGGTGTCGGGGGACAGCTGGACCATGCCGAACGGCGCGGTCGCGCCGGGGAAGGTATGGCCCTCCCCCGCCGTCCCGATCATCGGATCGACCGCGTCGATCGGCGCCCCCGCGCTCTGTGCGAAAGCGGGGCCGGACAGGAGCAGGGCGAGAAGGAAAGCGTTGCGCATGCAGCGAGTTAAGCAGGTGTCGCGCGACGGGGAAAGGCTTCGGATGCAGTTACGTCGCCGACCCGGCGGGGCTGAGCGCGAAGGGTTTCGCGCTGACCCATCCCAGAATACCCCGTCACCCCGGACTCGTTCCGGGGTCCACGGTTGCGCAGGAGCAACGCCTTCCGCTCCTGCGGGTCGGTGGATGCCGGAACGAGTCCGGCATGACGGGTGGATGGACGGGCGCCGCCCGCCCCGCCTACGCCGACTGCGGGATAATGCTGATCATGTCGTCCTCGCCCGGCTCCTTGGCGGGCTTGAGCTTGAGCGCCTGATCGGGCTCGACATGGCGGCTGCGCGTCATCGGCTCCAGCGTCACCGTCTCGCCGGTTTCGAGCGAGCGTTCGACCGCGGCCAGCACGCGCATGTCGAGCAGGCCTTCCTCGCCATCCGCCTCGGGATGCGCGTCGTTGAGGATGCAGTCCGAGAAATACTGCGTCTCGTTGCCGAATTGCTCGACGGGATCGAACTTATGCTCCTTGCTGCCCTCGCTGGTCTTCTCGACGTAGCGGATGCCGATCTTCGGGCCGAACATGAAGCTCGGCGAGGCATGGATGCTCGCCTTGGTGCCGACCAGTTCGAAGAATTCCGACGAAGCGGTGGCGTAGCTTACCGTGAATTGCGCGACGCGTTCACCGGGGAAGCGCAGCGTCACCGCGACCGTGTCGTGGAAGTTGAAGCCGCGGTCGGGCGTCTTGGTGCCGACGGCGTGGACCGCGATCGGCTCCAGCCCAAACAGGTTACGCACCGCGTTGAGCGGATAGGTGCCCATGTCCGGCACCGGCCCGCCCCAATAGCCGTTGTGGCCGCGCGAATTGGCCTCGGCGACGTTCTGCGCGAAGGCCGAGACGAAGCTGCGCAGTTCGCCGAATTCGTTGTTGCGTGCGCGGGTGATCATCTCGACCGTGCCGGGTTCGTGGTGCAGGCGATAGGCGATCATCAGCTTCGCACCGCGGGTCTTCTGCGCGGCGAGGATCTGTTCGGCCTCCGCGACGCTCGACGCCATCGGCTTTTCGAGCAGGACGTGGATGCCCGCCTCGAGCGCCGGCACCGCATATTGCATGTGGAGGAAATTGGGCGTCGCGATGTACACCGCATCGATCTCGCCCGAGGCGAGCAGTTCGGCATATTGCTCGTAGGTCCACGCCTTGATGCCGTAGAGCTTGGCGAGCTTGTCGGCCTTCACCGGATAGCCGGTGACAAGCGCCACCAGTTCCGAATTGTTCGTGCGCGCGACGCCCGGCATGAACGCCTGCTGCGAGATCTGGCCGCCGCCGACGACGGCGTAGCGCACCTTCTTGGTGTGTCCGAACATGTTTCGGCCTTTCTAGTCGATCAAAGGGGATGCCGGCACGAACGAAGCGCTCTTGCGATCGTTGCACCGCACCATCCCTTCGCCAGACGGGCAGTCAGGGACGCCGCGGCTCGGGTTGCACCCCGCTGTCGGCGATCACCTTGCGCGCCGCCTCCGGCCAGGCATCGCCGACGATGGCGACGTTCTGCTCGGCGACGTTGTTCAGATAGTCGGTCCAATTCCCCTGCAGCCGGCCGGAATTGTACCAATTGCCGATCGCGCGATTGTCCATCGCGGTGCGCTTGGGCGCGATATGATCCTGCGTGTTGAGGTTGAGCCAGACGCCCCCCACCCGGTCGACGACGTTGCCGCGCACCGTGACGTAGCGCGATCCCTCGTCCAGATAGATGGCGATGCCGCCCGAGCCGGCGATGTCGGATACGTAATTCCCCGCGATCAGCGCGCCGGGATCGGCGGAGAGATGATAGATCGCGCCGCCGTCGGGGAACCATTGCTTAACCCGCGACACGCGGTTGCCGACGATCACCGTGTCGCGCAGCGTCGTCGGCGTATCGTAGATGCGGTTGCCGGGCGCGTCATAATAGCCGCGCTGCGCGCGCCAATATTCGGCGCTGCCGCCCGGATCGTTGGTCCCCCAGCCCCAGCCGACGTCGATCCCGTCATAGGGCGCATCGGACACGTCGTTGTTCATGATGACGGTGCCGGAGGCGTAGGTGACGAGGATCGCGGATTGCTCCTTATAATCGCGCGAGACGCCGCTGATCCGGTTGTTGCGGATCAGGATGTCGCGCAGCCCCATCTCGGGCCGGGCGGGATGATGCGCGTCGGGCTGGACGCCGCCGACCATGATCGCTCCGCCGGCGAGATCGTCGAAGCGGCTGCGCGTCACCTCGATCGCGCTGGTACCGAGACCGACTCCGGCGGCATTGGCGTCGGCGTTGTTGCCGATGCCGAGCGCGACCTGTCCGAGCTGTGCGAACCGGTCGTCGTCGAAGATGATGCGGCTCGCCGCGGCGACCTGCACCGCGGCGGGCTGCTGGTGGAAGCGGTTGCGCATCGCCTCGAACGGGCGGCAGCCCCAACTGCAATCGCGGATGGGATCGCCGGGATAATCGGGCAGTTCGCCGGCGAGATAGGAGCCGCTCTGCTGGCTCGCATAGCCCTCCGGCCCGGCGGGCTGCCGCCAGCTCGTGTCGCGGAAGTCCAGCCCGCGAAACTGAAGGTCGCGCACCGGTCGATCGTAGCTGCCGGCGATCGACAGCAGATGGTCGAGCCGCGGCAGCACCACCGCGATCCGGTCCATCGCCTCACCCGCGCGCGGCTTGTAATAGAGGCGCCCGGCAGCGGGATCGGCGTAGAACTGGCCCGGCTCCCGCAGGAAGGCGAGCGCATTGACGAGGAACATGCGCGCCACCTCCGCGGAGACCGGACGCGCGAACGTGTCGTAGCCGACCAGATTGTTGCGCCAGCCGGGCTGCTGCATCACGATCCGGTCGCCCTCGATCCGCTCGACCATCGCGTGGCGGTGAGTGAACCAGCTCATCCCTTCCACCGCGATGCGGCGCTGGTCGGGCAGTTGCGCGAGCGTCCGCCACGCCGGGTCGGTGATCGTCAGTCCCCACGGCGCGAACGTCACCGCCGCCCGCGGGATCTCGATCGCCGCGCGTTGCGCGAGCCGGCCGCCGACGCTGAGTTGCAAGGGATCGCTGCCCGGCGGGATCGGCGCCGCCCAGATGCCACGCTTGCGATCCGCCAGCCGCCAGCCCTCGACCGGCACGCCGCCCGACAGCGTCGGATAGGCGCCCGCCGCCCCCTCCCAGCGGACGGTGAAGCCGTTCTGCCCGCCGTCGTCGGCCGTAAAGCGCAGCGGCGCCGCCAGCCGATAGGTGCCGGCGGCGATCCGCACGGTGACGTCATGGTCTTTGTTGCGCTGCTGCACCGCCGCCTGCGCCCGCGTCAGGCTGGCGAACGGCCGCGCGGCCGACCCGTCGCCGTCGTCCGACCCCTCGGGCGCCACGTGGAGGACGATCGGCACCGGATCGGGCCGGTTGGGGATGACGATCCGGTGCGGCCCGGTTTGGGTGGCAGGCGGCGCGACCCGCGGCAGCACCGGCCCGGCGGGCAGTTGCGCGGCCGCCGGTATGGCCGTGAGGACGACGGCCGCGACCGTCAGCGCCCGATACTGCCGCATCTCGTCTCCTCGCCGCGTCCCGTTGCCAGCCCCTGCCCTCACTGCGTCTCGGCGGCGACCGCCATCGCCGCGCGCGCGGCGAGGATGTAGGCGGAGGTGGTGCTGACGGTATATTCGTTCTCGAACCACAGGAACGGCCAGTCGACCTTCGCCTCGGGATAGTCGGGTTTGACGATCAGCACGCCCGGCACCATCCCGCCTGGGATGAAGCTATAGTCGGCGCGATTGTGGCCATAGCCGATCAACTTCGACGCGGTGCCGACGGTCGAGACCAGCGACAGGTTGTTCGCCGGATGCCGCCCGAGCACGTAATCGATCGCATTCAGCGTGTAGGCGGTGCCGACGATCTCGGGGAACGCCTTGTGCAACAGGTACATGGTCGTGCCGAAGCTGACCACCTGGTTGGAGCCCGCCCAGGTGCCGTCGGCGATCGGCACGCCGAACGGATTGTTGGTCATGCCGCCGTCCGCCTTGGCCTTCATGTCCTGCACCAGCGGCACGAGGGCGGCGCGATAGTCCGCGCCCATCAGCGGAATGGCGCGCACCGCGGCACCGGCAAGCCACGGGAAGTTCTGCCGGATCACCGGCTGCAACTGGCGCAGCCGGTCGGCATAGACGCGATCGCCGCGGCTGGTCAGCAGCAGCTCGACGGTGGCGACGACGTTCGCGGCCTCGGCCGAACGCGGCGACGACGAATCGTCGCGCCCGTCGCCGGCCTTGACCACCCCGCCCTGCTGCTTGCTCCACAACGCCTTGGCCGCGGCGAGCGCCTCCGCCGCCATCTTCGGATCGCTCGCGGCGAGCGCCCGGCTGGCGGCGGCGAGCGCACCGGCCACCGCGAGGTTGTTGGCAGGCAGATCGGTGGTGAACGCCCAGCGATCGTCGGGCGTCCCCGACGCACCGCCCTTGATCTCCTCCGCGCCGAGCCTGGCGTCGTAGAGGCGATTGTCGGTCTGCGATCCGGCATCGCCGAGATGGGCATATTGGCGCAGCGCCGGATCGACGATGCCGACGATCGCGTGGCCGAACACCTTGTATTGCGCGAGCAATTGCAGCGTGCCGTGACGGATCTGCTGCACCGCGTCCTCGACGCCGTCGGGCTTGCGGATCTCGACCTTGCGGGCCGCCTCGTCGATGCTCGTCTCGTCCCAGTCGAGGCCGAACAATTCACGCGCCCAGACGAGGTCGCGCGTCACCGCCGCATTCTCCGGCGTCTGGATGTCGTAATCGCCGGCATCCTGCCAGCCGCCGACCGCGAGGCCGGGAATGTGCTGACCGGCCTTGAACGGCGAATCGAGGTTCGGCCCCATCTTGTAGCCGTCGAAATGGGTGATGTTCGGCGGCGCCTGCCGCGCGTCGTCGAGATGCGAGGGCGCCGACCAGACGCGATATTGCTCGCGGATGCCGACGTGATCCATCTGTTCGGCGATGAACGTGTCAAGCGAGGTCTGCCAGATCCGCTGATAGGCGTCGGCGGCGATGCGGAACGGGTTGGTCGTCTGCCCGGCATAGCTGATCGCATACAGGCCGGGCTCGCGCACCGACGAGAAGTCGAAGGCGGCATAATCGTAGCGCGTCCAGTGGCCGCGCGACTGCACCTTGGCGCGGAACACCGATTGCTTGCCGCCGTCCGCGGTGAGCCGGACCAGTTCCGCCTCGCCCGGCGCCTTGAAATTGGGATCGAGCTCGATCAGCGCGACCTTGGGCCGCCCCGGCGTGTAGCCGGCCTGGTTGAACGAGACGACCGGCTGGCGCGTCCAGTTCTTCACCACGTTCGGCCGGACGTGCCAGACGATCGCATTCTCCTTCGCGCCGGCGGCGATCAGCGAACGGACGACGAACCAGCCGTTCTGCGCGCGCGCGCGGGCGTCGTACAGATCGATCGGCCCGGTGTCGGAGGTGATGCTGACCCGCGTCAGCGGGTCCTCGGGTGCGAGCGTGATCGTCTTGGTAGCGCTCCCGAGCGGCAGCGGATCGCCGGATCCGTCCTTGGCCATCGGCCCCGTCGGATGGCGCGGGAACAGCCCCGGCGCGGCATCGACGAGATAGGTCTTGCCGAAATAGGCGGTCGGCAGGAAATCGAGATTGAACCCCGCCTTGCCGGCGAGGCTGGCCGGCAGTGGCTGATCGAGATCGACCGCGATGCGGAAGCCGCCAGGTTCGGCGGTGACCTTGACGCTATAGGACAGCTTCTGCTGCGTGTAGGCGGAGCGCACGACCAACTGATTGGGTTCGCTGCCGCGCGTCCGGCCGACGAAGGCGGGGACCGGCGCCCATTGCTCGGGCGTACGGTCGAGCCGCACGGCGCCGTCGGTGGCGATGCGCTCGCCGTGCAGCACCATCTGGATGCCGGCGTTCTTCTCGTCGAAGAAGATCGGACTGAAGTGGTTCTGGTCGACGATGACCGTCAGCCCCTGCGTCTCCAGCGTCTCCGACGGCGTGACGGTAAGCGATTGCGCGTGGACCGCGCCGGCAATGACGCCGATGCTCACCGAACCGAGCAAGGCATTCCAGATCATTCGTGCCACAAGCATCCCTCCAGATGTCGAGCCGGTCTTGCGCCGGCAGATCGTTATGTCTTTGTTTTCACAGACCTATCGATAGCGCTACCATCCGGCAATGCGGCGATTGAGAAAAATACCAGTGCGTTTCGCCTCGACGGCGCGGCGGCTCGGCATGGCGGCCCGGTTCGGAGTTCAAGGCGCTCCGCGATGCGAGTGCCGCGGAGCGTGGGGGCGATGGGGCGGATCGATAGGTCGGTCGGTCCGGGTCAATATGCGCCGCCCAGCGCGCGGATCGTGTCGGTCGCGGTCTGCAACTGGCGGCTGCGCAGGTCGAGCAGCGCGCGCTGCGCGTCGAGCGCGGCGGTCTGCGCGGTGACGACATCGAGATAGTCCGCGGCACCGTCGCGATAGCGCGTCAGCGCGGAATCGCGGGTGCGCGCCGCGGCGTCGGCCGCGACATGCTGATCCTTCTCCTGCGCGGCGAGCAGGCGCTGGGCGGACAGGTCGTCCTCGACCTCGCGGAACGCATCGAGCACGGTCTGGCGATAGGTCGCGACGGTCTCATCATAGTCGGCACGGGCGATGCGGACGCCCGCGCGACGCCGGCCGCCGTCGAACACCGCCAGCGCCGCCGACACCGGGCCGAGCGCCCAGAAGGTGTTGGAGGCGCTGAACAAGGCGCCGGTCGCCGCCTGGAAGCCGCCCGACGCGCCGAGCGTCAGCGACGGGAACAGCGCCGCGCGGGCGACGCCGATCCGCGCATTGGCGGCGGCGACACGGCGCTCGGCCGCGGCGATATCGGGGCGGCGCTCGACCAACGTCGAGGGCAGGCCGGCGGGGATCGCCGGCGGTGCGAGCTGGCGATCGACCACCGCGATCGTCACCTCCGCGGGCGGGCGGCCGATGAGGACGGCGATCGCATGCTCGTCGCGCTGGCGGGCGATCGCCACCGACGACAATTCCGCCCGTGCGCTCGACAATTGGCTCTGCGCGCGGCTGACGTCGATGCCCGAGGCGATGCCGCCGCTGTGGCGCGTGTCGGTGAGGCGGAAGGCGCGCTCGAACGCGGTCACCGTCTCGCGCAGCAGCACGATCCGCGCGTCGAGCCCACGCATGTCGAAATAAGCGGTGGCGAGTTGCGCCTGCAAGCCGAGCCGCAGCCCGGCGACATCGGCCTCGCTGGCCTGCGCGGCGGCGGTGCTGGCGCGGATCGAATTGCGCACCCGGCCGAATAGATCGACCTCGTAATCGAGCGAAGGGCCGACCGTCGCCACCGTATAGGTCGCGGCGGAATCGGTCGGCGACAGCGGCCGTCCCGCCGAGACGCGCTGGCGCCCCGCCGATGCGCCGACGCCGATCTCGGGATACAGATCGGACCGGGCCTGACGGACCAGCCCGCGCGCCTGTTCGTAGCGCGCCGTGGCGGCGGCGAGATCGAAATTGCCCCCCGCGACCTGCTCTTCGAGGCCGTCGAGCGTCGCATCGCCGAACGCCTGCCACCATTTGCCCGCAGGCGGCACCGCGGTGCCCGCCGTCTGCCAACCCGCCGCTTCCTTGAATGCGGGCGGCGTCGCCGCGGTCGGCCGGTGATAGTCGGGCGCCGTCGAACAGGCGGCCATCGCCAGCGCGGCGGCGGCGGCGAAGAGGCTCCTAGTGTTTGGCATCGACCGGCGCCTTGGCTGTCCCCGTCACGCGTACCGAATCACCCTCGGCGAGCGAATCGGGCGGGTTGTCGATCACGTCGTCACCCCGGTTCAGCCCGGCGCTGACCTCGACCGTCGCGCCACGGTCCTGACCGATCGTGATCGTGCGCAGATGCGCGCGACGGTCGGCACCGACGATCGCGACCTGCGTGCCTTTCTGGCCGATGATCAGCGCACTCGCCGGCAGCGTCAGCGCATTGCCGCCGCTCGCCAGCGGGAAGCTCGCCTGCGCATAGGCGCCGGGCTTGAGCGCGCGATCGGGATTGGCCGCCTGCACCTCGACAAGCACCGTCCCTGACGCGGGATCGACCGCATCTGCGGTGCGCGTCAGCTCGGCGTCGAAGCGGCGGCCGGGATATTCGGGCAGCGCCAGCGTGACGTGCTGGCCGCGATGGACCTGCGCCGAATAACTCTGCGGCACGCGGACATAGGCGCGGATGCGGCTGACATCGGCGACGGTGAACAGCGGCGTCGATCCCGCGGTGCCGGCGGTGACCAAGGCGCCGACATCGGTGGCGCGGCTCGTCACCACCCCGGCGAAGGGCGCGACCAGCCGCGTGAACCCCTGGGTGAAGCGCAGCTGCGACACGTCGGCGCGCGCCGCCTCGGCGACCGCGGTCTTGGCGGCGAGATCGCCGATCTTCTCGTCGGTCTCCTGTTTCGAGACCGCATCCTCGGCGAGCATCGTCCGCCAGCGCGTCGCGGTGGAGGCGGCGAGCTGGCGATTGGCTTGCGCGGTCTGCAGGTTGGCGCGCGCGGCGGCGAGCTGCTGGTCGACCTCCGGCGCGTCGAGCACCGCGAGCACCTGCCCCGCCCGCACGGGATCGCCGATATCGACGTACCAGCGCCGGACGTAACCGCTGGTGCGCGCGAAGATCGGCGCGCTGTTGAGCGCCTGCAACGCCGCCGGCAGCGACAGATTGCCCTGCGTCGTCGCCGCTGCCGGATGCAGCACGGTGACCGCCGGCGTCGATTGCGCGTCGGTCCAGCTCGCGAGCCGATGCTCCGCGCGCGAGCGGATCGCGATGCCGGCCCCGGCGACGCCGACCGCGAGCAACGCCGCGCCGATCACGATCGGGCGCAGCGGCTTGCCGGCGCGCTGCACGGCCTCCTGCTCAGCCATGGACTTCCTCCAGACGATTTGCCTCGGGTGCGGCGGCCGCGGCGCGGCGGCGGTGCACGAGGCTGAAGATGACGGGTACGAACAACAAGGTGGCGAAGGTCGCGACGACCAGCCCGCCGATCACCGCGCGGCCGAGCGGCGCATTCTGCTCGCCGCCCTCGCCCAGTCCCAGCGCCATCGGCAGCATGCCGATGATCATCGCCAGCGCGGTCATCAGCACCGGGCGGAAGCGGGTCATCCCCGCCTCCAGCGCCGCCGCGGTCGCATCGCCCAGGTCCGCGAGCCGTTCGCGCGCGAAGCTGACGACGAGGATCGCATTGGCGGTGGCGACGCCCATGCACATGATCGCGCCGGTCAGCGCCGGTACCGACAGCGTCGTGCCGGTGACGAACAGCATCCACACGATCCCGGCGAGCGCGCCGGGCAGCGCGGTGATGATCACGAAGGGGTCGAGCCAGCTCTGGAAATTGACGACGATCAGCAGGTAGATCAGCAGCACCGCGCCGATCAGCCCGAAGCCGAGGCCGGAGAAGGCGCTGTTCATCGTCGCATATTGGCCGCGCAGCGTCACCGTCGCGCCCTTGGGCGCCTGATCGTTCAGCGAGGCGAGGACCGCGTTGATATCGGCCGACACCGCGCCGAGATCGCGGTCGTTGGGGGTCGCGAAGATGTCGACCACCGGCGCGATGTTATAGTGCGAGATCACCGCCGCGGCGGTGCTGCGCCGGATCGTGCCCAGCCCGCCGAGCACCTGCGCCGGCCCCGCGCTGCCCGACACCGGGATGTTCGACAGATCGTCGATCGAGCCGACGCGATATTCCGGTGCCTGCGCGACGACCGGGTAGGACACGCCGTTTTCTGGGTTGAGGAAGAACACCGGCGCGGTCTGCGACGTGCCGGCGAGCGAGTTGGCGACGCTGGTGGTGACGTCGCGCTCGGTCAAGCCGTATTGGCCTATACGGCTGCGATCGACCGCGACGTCGAGCTGCGGATAGCGCGCCGATTGCTGGATGCGCGCGTCCGCGACGCCGGGGATCGCCTGGATGCGGCGCAGGATCAGCCGCGCATAAGCGGCATTGGCCGCCGCATCCTTGCCCGCCACCTGGATATCGATCGGCGCCGGCGCGCCGAAGTTGAGGATCTGGCTGGTGATGTCGGCAGGCAGGAACGAGAAGGTCGCGCCGGGGAAGTCGCGCGGCAGCTGCTCACGCAAGCGGCGGACGTAATCCGCGGTCGGCGCGTGATCCTCGGCGAGCTGGATCAATATGTCGCCGTCCTGCGGTCCGACCGTACCCGAATTGTTGTAGGTCGTGTTGATCGAGCTGACCGGCAGGCCGATGTTGTCGACCACCGAGACGAGCTCGTTCGCCGGAATGATCTGGCGGATGCGGCGCGCGATCCGGTCGAACTGCGCCGACGTGTCCTCGATACGGCTGCCGACCGGCGCGCGGACGTGCAGCGCCATCTGTCCGGCATCGACCGCCGGGAAGAAGTTCTGGCCGAGGAACGGCACCAGCAGGAACGACAGCAAGGTCACCGCGAGGAAGCCGATCACGAACGGCCGCGGCGTCGCCAATGCGCGTTCGAGCAGCCCGCCGTAGCGCGTGCGGATCGCCTCGAACCGCGCCTCGAACCCACGCTGGAAGCGGACCAGCGGGTTGCGCGTCTGCGGCGTGCCGGCGCTATGCTGGTCGTGGTCGTCGCCGCTGCCGTGCGGGCGCAGCAGGTACATCGCCATCGTCGGCACCAAGGTGCGCGACAGGATGAAGCTGGCGATCATCGCGAACACCACCGCCAGCGCCAGCGGCACGAACAGGAAGCCGGCGACCCCCGGCAGGAAGAACATCGGTACGAAGACGATGCAGATGCAGAGCAGGGAGACGAAGGCGGGCGTGACGATCTGCGCGGCGCCGTCGAGGATCGCGGTCCGCACCGGCTTGCCCTGTTCGAGATGCCAGTTGATGTTCTCGATCGTCACCGTCGCATCGTCGACGAGGATGCCGACCGCGAGGCTGAGGCCGCCCAACGTCATCGTGTTGAGCGTATTGCCGGTGATCGCCAGGCCGATGATCGCGGCGAGGATCGCCAGCGGGATCGAGATCGCGATGATGACGGTCGAGCGCCACGAGCCGAGGAACAGCAGGATCATCAGGCTGGTCAGCGCGGCGGCGATCGCGCCTTCCTTGACCACGCCTTCCACCGCCGCCTTCACGAACAACGACTGGTCGCCGATCGGCACGATCTTGAGCCCGGGCGGCAGCGTCTCCTCCAGCTTGGGGAGCGCGTCCTTGATCCCCTGCACGATCGCCAGCGTCGAGGTCGCGCCGTTCTTCAGCACGGTCATGATGACGGAGCGCGCGCCGTCGACGTGGACGACGTTGGTCTGCGGCGCGGAGCCGTCGCGGACGTGTGCGACGTCGCGCATGTAGATGGTCGCGCCGCCGACGACCTTGATCGGCAAATTGTTCAGTTCCTCGACGCTGCCCGGCGCGTTGTTGAGCCGCACCGCATATTGAAAGCCGCCGATCTTGGCGAAGCCCGCCGGGTTGATCTGGTTCTGCGCGGCGATGGCATTGCCGACGTCCTGCGCCGACAGCCCCTTCGACTGCAGCGCCTGGGGATCGAGATCGATCTGAACCTGCCGCTGCCGCCCGCCCGAGGGATAGGGGATCGCCGCGCCCGGCACCGTCACCAGGCCGGGGCGGATCTGGTTGCTGGCCAGATCGAACATCTGCCCCTCCGACAGGCCCTTGCCCGACAGCGCGAGCTGGACGATCGGCACGGTCGAGGCGCTGTAGTTGAGCACCAGAGGCGGGGTGATGCCGGGCGGGAGCTGCTTGAGCACGGTCTGCGAGACCGAGGTCACCTGCGCGGTGGCGGTGCGGATGTCGGCGCCGGGCTGGAAATAGATCTTCACCACGCCGATGCCGGGCAGCGACTGGCTTTCGATATGATCGATGCCGTTGACCGTGGTGGTCAGCACGCGTTCGAACGGGGTGATGATCCGTCCCGACATCTCGTCCGGCGACAGGCCGCTATATTGCCACGCGGTGGCGATCACCGGCACGCGGATGTCCGGGAAGATGTCGACCGGGGTGCGCAGTGCGGCGAGCACGCCGACGATGCCGATCACGATCGCCATCACCACGAAGGTGAGCGGGCGCGCCAGCGCGGTGCGGACGAGACCGATCATGGCCGACCCTGCGCCGGGGCGGCGGGCATTCTCAACGCAGCGTGGGACACGACCTGCTCCATCGGCTTCGAACCGCAGCGCAACCCTTGCTGCACCGCAGCGATTGCGCGGTTAACCATGCGCTTGTCCAATATCGGTTTACGCCGGATCGAGACGTAGTAGATATGGATCATGGAACTTCGCCATCTCCGATATTTCATCCAGGTCGCCTCCGATCTGCATTTCGCGCGGGCGGCGACGCGGCTCGGCATCTCGCAGCCGCCGCTCAGCCAGCAGATCCGCCAGCTCGAAGAAGAGATCGGCGTGCGATTGTTCGAGCGAACCAGCCGCCGCGTCGCGCTGACCCCCGCGGGCACATTGTTCCTCGACGCCGCGCGCGAGACGATCCGCCAGGCCGATCGTGCGGTGGAGATCGCCCGCCGGGCGGCGCGCGGCGACATCGGCGCGCTGAGCATCGGCTTCAATCCGTCGGCACCGTTCATCCCGCCGGTCGCGCTGGCGATCAACGCCTACCGCCGCACCTATCCCGACGTGCAATTGTCGCTGACCGAGATGGGCGCGCCCGACCAGATCACCGCGGTGGAGAGCCGCGCGCTCGACATCGGCTTCGTCCGCCACTTCGGGCCGCCGGCGCTGCCCGAGGGGGTCGCGGCGACACGCCTGCTCAGTGAGGGGCTGTTCGTCGCGATGCGCGCCGATCACCCGCTCGCGACGCGCAGTGCGCTGCGGCTGACGGATATCGCCGGTGAGCCGATGGTCGTCTACGGTCGCGACCGCAGCGGCTGTTTCAGCGACCGCATCTTCGCGATGATCCGCGAGGGCGGCGGCGAGCCGGTGGTCGCGCAGCGCGTCGGCGAAGCCTCGACCCTGCTCGGCCTCGTCGCCGCGGGGGTCGGCGTGACGATCGTCGCCGCGTCGCTATGCGCCTTGCAGTCGACCGGCCTCACCTATCTGCCGCTGCTCGACCCGCAGGCGCGCACCGACATGTGGCTGATCCACCACCGCCAGTCCGCCACATTGCCCTGCCGCCATTTCATCGCGATCGTCGAGGAAGGCCTCGCCGCGGATCACGCCGTGGCGGCGTAAGCTGCGCGGCACGCCTGCAATTCCGCCCGCAGCGTGGCGACCAGCGCCGCCGCCGGCATCGGCCGTGCCAGCGGCGCACCCTGCCCGGCCCATTGCGCGCCGAAGCCGTGCTCGCCCCGCGCCCGCGCCGCGGCATGCAACGCCTTTCCGGCATCATAGGCGATGGGGTAATCGGGCGGCCGCCGATCGGTGACGAGCGCGGTGAAGCGATTGGCCAGCGCCCGCGCCGGCCGCCCCGAAACCGCCGCGGTCATCCGCGTGTGATAGGCCCCCGGCCCCGCCAGCGCCGCCCGATAGGCGTCGTCCGCCGCCGATTCAGGGCAGCCGATGAACGCGGTGCCGAGTTGCGCCGCGAGCGCACCGAGATCGAGCCCCGCGGCGATCCCGGCGCCGTCCATAATCCCGCCCGCCGCGATCACCGGCAGACGCGTCTCGCGCACCAGCAGCCGGGTCAGCGCGACCGTGCCAAGTTCGTCGTCGGGCGCCGCGGGGTCGAAGATGCCGCGATGCCCGCCGGCCTCGATCCCCTGTGCGACGACGGCGTCGATCCCCGCCGTCTCGATCGCCCGCGCCTCGGCGAGGCTCGTCGCGGTCGCGAGCAGCACGATGCCGCGCCCCCGCAACGCGGCGATCGCCTCCGCCGAAGGCAGGCCGAAGTGGAAGCTGACCACCGGCGGCGCCACCTCCAGCAACATCGCGAGCATCCCGGGATCGTCGGCGAAGCTGCGGTAGATCGTCCGCAGCGTCGCCGGCGGCGTCGCCCCGAATTCGGCGAACAACGGCGCGAGCGCCGCCAGCCATGCCGCCTCGCGCGCCGGATCGGCCCGCGGCGTGCGATGGACGAACAGATTGACGTTGAACGGCCGCCCGGTCGCTGCCCGCACCGCCGCGATCATCGCGCGCGCGCGCGCGGCATCGGTCGCGCCGACGCCGATCGACCCCATCGCTCCCGCCTCGCACACCGCCGCAGCCAGTGCCGGCGTCGACACGCCCGCCATCGGCGCCTGGATCAGCGGCACCGAACATCCGAACCGATCGAACCACGTCATGCACGCCTCCCGTCACGCGATCTCGGTCATCTCCACCACGCGATGCTCGCGCGCGCTGATCTCGGCCGCGGTGCCGATCGCGACCGCGCGCAGGCCGTCCTCGGCGCTGACCAGCACCGGCCCCTCGCCGCGCACCGCCGCGGCGAAGGCGAGATGCTGGTAATAGGTCGCGCCCTCGTGCGATCCGGCGGCGCGCGCGGTCGGGTCAATTGCGACCCGCGTCCGCTCGACCCGCTTCGGGCTGCCGAAGCCGACGCGCGGCGAGAACACCAGCTCGCCCGGCGGGATCAGCACGTCGAGACGCGCGGCATCGCCGGTCGCGCTCATCTCTTCCTGATGCTCGGCGCCGTCGGCGAACATCGACAGATCGAGCATCGCGCGCACGCCATTGGCGAAATCGACCGTCGTGAAGCTGTTGTCGATGATGTCGGGCGCCTCGCCGGCGTAACGTTCGTCGCGATGGTTGACGTCCATCGCGCCCGAACAATGGACGCGCACCGCCTCCGCGCCGACGATCAGCCGCATCAGGTCGAAGAAATGGCAGCATTTCTCGACCATCGTGCCGCCGGTGTTGCGCGCGAAGCGGTTCCAGTCGCCGACCTTGGGCAGGAAGGGAAAGCGGTGCTCGCGGATCGACAGCATGTGCAGCCGGCCGACGCGGCCGGCATGGATCTGGTCGATGAACGCGGCGGCGGGCGGCATGAAGCGATATTCCATCCCCGTCCAGAACGGCCGCGCGCGTCCCGCCGCCTGCGCGACGATCCAGAGCGCGTCGGCGATCGTCGTCGCCAGCGGCTTCTCGCACAGGATCGCCGCATCCATGCCGAACAAGGGCTCCAGCACGGCGCGGTGGGTGTGGTTGGGCGCGGCGACGACGATCGCGTCGACCGTCGCCTCGCGCGCGAACACGGCGACATCGTCATAGGCGGCGACACCGGCGGCGTGTTCGCCGAGTGCGTCGCGCGCCCAGCCGAGCGAGGTCGCCACCGGATCGACGATCGCCACCACCTCCGCGCCGGGAACGAGCGCGATGTTGCGCAGATGCTCGACGCCCATCATCCCCGTGCCGACCACGGCGTATCTGATCGCGGCTACCATCGCTTGCCTCCCTATGCCATGTCGCCGGTCATGACGACGCTGCGCCTTTCAAGCCAACCCCGCCCGCTCGGCAAGAGCGATATCCTCGTTTCGCCGATAGCCTGGGGCATGTGGCGGCTGGCCGGAGACGACCTTGCCGCGGTACGGGCGCGGATCGACGCCGCGCTCGAAGCTGGGATCACCCTGTTCGACACCGCCGACATCTATGGCGCCGACCAGCCCGCCGGCTTCGGCTCGGCCGAGACGCTGTTCGGCCGCGCGCTCGCCGAGGCGCCAGCCCTGCGCGACACGATGGTGATCGCGACCAAAAGCGGCATCCGCCCCGGCATTCCCTACAACAGCAGCGCGCCCTATCTGGCCGCCGCGCTCGACGACTCGCTCGCGCGGATGCGGATCGACCGCGTCGATCTCTATCAGATCCACCGGCGCGACCTGCTCACCCACCCGCAAGAGGTAGCGGCGGCGCTCGACCGGATGGTCGACGCGGGCAAGGTCCGCGCGATCGGCGTCTCCAACCACAGCCCTGCCGAAGTCGATACGCTGCAAGCCTTTCTCGGCCGGCCGATCGTCAGCGTCCAGCCCGAATTCTCGCCTTTGCACGTCGCGCCGCTGTTCGACGGCACGCTCGACCAGGCGATGCGGCACGATCTGGCGGTGCTCGCCTGGTCGCCGCTCGGCGGCGGCCGGCTCGCCGACGGCAGCCATCCCGCGGCACAGGCGCTGGCGGCGCACGGCGCGCAGTTCGGGGTCGACGCCGCGACGACCGCGCTCGCCTGGGCGATGGCGCATCCGGCGCGGATCATCCCGATCGTCGGTTCGCAGACGCCGGCGCGCATCCGTGCCTCCGCCGACGCCTATAAGGTCGAATGGACGCGCACCGCCTGGTACGACGTGTTGCAGGCCGGCATGGCGGAGCGGCTGCCATGACCGCGCGCGGCCCCTGCGAGATCAGCTGGTTCTCGGCCCTGTGCGACGACGATTACGAATTCCTCGGCGTCCCCGATCCCCGGCTGCAATCGAGCTTCGACCATTGCCGCGACATCGTGTTGCAGGCGGAGAGCGGCGGCTTCGACAACGTGCTGCTGCCGTCGGGCTATGCGCTCGGCATCGACACCACCGCCTTCGCCGCGGCGATGGCGCCGCTGCTCCGGCGGATGCGGATGCTGATGGCGGTGCGGATCGGCGAATGCTGGCCGCCGCAGCTCGCCCGCCAGATTGCGACGATCGACCGGATGCTCGGCGCCGGCGCCGGCGGGCTCGCGCGGCTGGCGATCAACATCATCTCCAGCGACCTGCCCGGCGAGACGCTGGCGAGCGGCCCGCGCTACGCCCGCACGCTGGAGGCGATGACCATCCTGCGTACCCTGCTCGACGGCAAGCCGCTCGATCATCAGGGCGAATTCTGGCAACTCAGGATCGATCCGCCGCGGATCGGCACGGTCTCGGGCCGCTGCCCGCCGCTCTATTTCGGCGGCCTGTCGGAGGCGGCGCGCGAGGCGGCGGCGCAAGGCTGCGACGTCTATCTGATGTGGCCCGACACAATGGAGGGCGTCCGCGCGATCGTCGCCGACCTCCGCGCGCGGGCCGAGCGGCATGGCCGTACCCTGCGCTTCGGCTATCGCGTCCACGTCGTCGTCCGCGAGACCGAGGCGGAGGCACGCGCTGCCGCCGACCGCCTGCTGTCGAAGCTCGATGACGACACCGGCGCGGCGATCCGCGCCCGCTCGCTCGACTCGCAATCGGCCGGCGTCCGCCGCCAGGCCGAGCTGCGCGAGGAAGCGGTGCGGCAGGACGGCTATGCCGAGGCCAATCTGTGGACCGGCATCGGCCGCGCCCGATCGGGCTGCGGCGCGGCGATCGTCGGCGACCCCGACCAGGTGCTCGCCAAGCTGGCGGCCTATCGCGACGCGGGGATCGATGCCTTCATCCTGTCGGGCTACCCGCATGCCGCCGAAGCCGACCTGTTCGCCCGCCACGTCCTCCCCCGCATCGACCACGCGCCATTGGTGGTGTGAGGGCGATCGATCCGGCGCGGCTACTGCCCCCATCGGATCAACCGGCATTCTTTCAAAGTCCTCCCCCGCCAGGGGGAGGTGGCGCGGCGAAGCCGTGACGGAGGGGGGGTAAGCGACCACGTCTGTTTCGTGTCCTCCCCCTCCGTCAGGCCTTCGGCCTGCCACCTCCCCCTGGCGGGGGAGGATTTTTCTTTAGCCCCTGAATATCAATCCCCGTTAGCCCTGAGCCTGTCGAAGGGCGGGTGAGTCCCACCGCGCTTCGACAGGCAAGCCCCCAACGCGCTGGCGACGCCCGCGCAAAGCGCGTATGGCGGCGCCATGCTCCAGCCCAGTGCCGCCTTCCTCTCGCGTGCCCGGCCACGCAGCGTCGCGCGGTGGCTGTTCGTCGTCGCCGGTCTCATCGTCGCGATGGTCGTCGTCGGCGGGATCACCCGGCTCACCGAATCGGGCCTGTCGATCACCTCGTGGAAGCCGATCAGCGGCATCGTCCCGCCGCTGACCGAGGCGCAATGGCAGGCCGAATTCGCCGGCTATCGCCGCATCCCCGAATATGCCGCGTTCAACCAGGGGATGACGCTGACCGGCTTCAAACACATCTTCTTCTGGGAATATGCGCATCGCCTGCTCGGCCGGATCATCGGCCTCGCCTTCGCCGCGCCGCTGCTGTGGTTCGCGATCCGCAAGCAGATCCCCGCCGGCTACGGCTGGCGACTGGTCGCCCTGCTCGCGCTCGGCGGCTTCCAGGGTGCGATCGGCTGGTGGATGGTCGCCTCCGGCCTGTCGGTGCGCACCGACGTCAGCCACGTGCGGCTCGCGATCCACCTGCTCACCGCGCTCACCATCCTCGCCGGCATCGTCTGGACCGCGCTCGACCTGCGCGCGCTGCATCGCAGCCCCCTCGCCCATCCGGCGCGGCTGACCGGCGTCGCGATCGCCGCGCTGGCGCTGCTCGTCGTCCAGCTCCTCTATGGCGCGTTCACCGCCGGGCTCGACGCCGGCTATGCCTTCGCGAGCTGGCCGCTGATGGGCGATGCGCTGTTCCCCGCCAACGTGCCGATGGTCGATCCCGGCTGGCGCAACGCGGTCGACAATCCGGTGGTCGTGCAGTTCATCCACCGCTGGTGGGCGTTCGTCACCGCCGCCGGGCTGGTCTGGCTGGCGGTGCGCGCGACGCGCACCGGCGCGAAGGCGGGCTGGTGGGTGATCGTGCTGGTCGCGTTGCAGATCGTGCTCGGCATCGCGACGCTGCTCAGCGGCGTGCAGATCGACCTCGCCGTGGCGCATCAGGCCAATGCCGCCCTGCTGCTGATCGCCACCGTCTTCGCCGCCCATGCGGTGGGCCGCCAGACCGCCTGAACGAGCCCATGGTATTATTTTACCCGTCAGCAACGCCGCGCTTTGCTTGACTTTCGGGGGGCCATCCAGCAGTAGCGCGGTCAATCACGCCGTCCTCCGGGGCGGCGTGCATCGTTTCAAACTGGAAGGTCCAACGCCATGAAGGCGCTCATGAAGACCACCAAGTCGGCCAAGCCGCACGAGGTGGAGAAGAAGTGGCATATCGTCGATGCCGACGGCCTGGTGGTCGGTCGCGCGGCGACGATCATCGCCAACGTCCTGCGCGGCAAGCACAAGACGTCGTTCACCCCGCACGTCGATTGCGGTGACAACGTCATCGTCATCAACGCCGACAAGATCCGCTTCACCGGCAACAAGGCCGCGAAGAAGGTCTATTACAAGCACACCGGCTATGCCGGCGGCATCAAGGGCATCACCGCCGCCAAGGTCCTCGACGGCCGCTTCCCGGAGCGCGTCCTCGAAAAGGCCGTCGAGCGCATGATCCCGCGCGGTCCGCTCGGTCGCGAGCAGATGCGCAACCTGCGCATCTTCAAGGGCAGCGAGCATCCGCACGAAGCTCAGAACCCGGACGTTCTCGACATTGGCGGCATGAACCGCAAGAACAAGGTGGGCGCGTAATGACCGACAATCGCCAGTCGCTTTCCGATCTCGCGTCGCTGACGCAGCAGCCCGCTCCGGCCGCCGCCGGCGCGCCCGCGATCACCACCGACGGTGAGGCGCCCGCCGCCCCGACGCAGGTGCTCCCGGTCACCCCACTGCGCGAGCAGGTCCTCGACAAATACGGCCGCGCCTATGCGACCGGCCGCCGCAAGGACGCCGTCGCCCGCGTCTGGCTGAAGCCGGGTTCGGGCAAGATCACGATCAACGGTCGCGATCAGGAAGTCTATTTCGCGCGTCCGACGCTGCGTCTCGTCATCAACCAGGTGTTCGGCATCACCGAGCGCGAAGGTCAGTATGACGTGATCTGCACCGTCAAGGGCGGCGGCCTTTCGGGCCAGGCCGGCGCGGTCAAGCACGGCATCAGCCAGGCGCTGACCCGCTTCGAGCCGGTGCTGCGCGCCCCGGTCAAGGCGGCAGGCTTCCTGACCCGCGACAGCCGTACCGTCGAGCGCAAGAAGTACGGCCGTGCGAAGGCACGCCGCAGCTTCCAGTTCTCGAAGCGCTAAGCGGTTCGCGAACCACGGTTCCGAAAGGGGCGGTCCGGCAACGGGCCGCCCTTTTTCGTGGCGGCCGTTAGCCCGGCAAGCGCCGGGACCGATACGGAACGCGCGATTACCCCCGCCCCCCTCCAGTGCTCCCGCGCAGGCGGGAGCACTGGAGTCACGCACGCCATCAGACGTTGTTTCACTTGGCCCTGGGCTCCCGCCTACGCGGGAGCACTGGTGGAGCTCGTAGGGTGTCGCGACCGTCGGATTGGCGAACAAGGCGCAGCGCCCGCTTCAGAACAGCTTGCGCACCGATAGCTTCACGATCCGCCCATAGGGATCGAGGAACGCCGGCTGGAAGCGATAGGGCGTCACGCCGTTGCGGTCGCGCACCGCGATCCGGTCGTTGAGGATGTTGTTCACCTGGAGCTGGAAGCTGAGGCTCTTCGCCCAGCTCGCCTTGGTCAGTTTCTCCGCGTCGATCGTACTGTAGAGCGCGAGGAAGGTCCGCGCCGAGAAGCGCAGGTCCGATGCCGCGATCGTGCTGCGGATGCGCGTCGGCGCCTGCCACATGCAGAAGATGCCGCCCTGAACCGGACCGTAGGCCCCACCGAACGATCCCTGCGCCTCGTAGCGGGGCCGGCCGCCATTGCCGCTGATCGACTGGCCGTCGAGCAGATCGAGCGTCGGCTGACCGGGCTGCGCCAGCAGCCGGTCGTCGATCCGTGCCGTCATGGTGGCGAAGGCATAGAGCGACGGCCGCGGCTTGGGCGGCGGCGGTGGCGGCGCGTCCTTGGCCGGCGGCGTGGCGGGCGGTTTCGGCTCCGGGCCGATCATCGTCCAGAGCGACATCTTGCCCTGGATCTTGCGTTCGCGTTCGCGCGCCAGATTGACCGGGCGGACGTCGACGCTGGTCAATTGCCCGGCCGCATCGCGGACGAACCGGTCCGGAAACGCCGATTGCAGCGCCACCGTCACCGCCTGAAGATAGCCGATCTGGCCGTCGATCCGCGTCGCGATATAGTCGAGGTTGAAGCGCAGCTCCTTGCCCTTGATCGGCTGCCACGCCAGCCCGGCGGTATCGACCTGCCGCCGCTCCGGCCCCAGCGCGGGATTGCCGCCCGCGGTCACCGCGACGAGGCCGCTGGTGCCGGTGACGAAATCGAAGAACGGCGCATTGGGAACGATGACCACCGGGTTGGTCAGCAACGCGATATCAGGCGCCGTCTGGCTGACGTTGGTCGAGACGGAGACCTGCAACGGCGCGACCGGCGTCCAGATCAGGCCGAGATTGCGGCTCGCGAGGCTGCCGTAATCGGACACCGCCGACACGCCGAGCGATGCATTGGCGGAAAGCGACCCGATCGCATCGAGCACGCCGCGGCTCGCCGAGGCGATCGGCAGGTCGAGCGCGACGCTGCCGCTCTTGGTCACCCGGCGCAGGTCGAGCAGCGCCGCCGGCGTGTCGGTCGCGACGCCGCCGCTGGACGAACGGGCGAAATCGCCGGTCAACGTCATCTGCGCATCGCCCGCGGGCAGCGCCAGCAGCGGCCCGACCACGGTCGCCTTGCCGACCAGCGTCTGCACCACCGTGCGGCTGCGGCTGACCAGCCGGTCGACGACGGCATTCGCGCCGAGCGGCTGGAACGGATCGGCGCCGGCGTCGATCGCCGCCTGGATCGCGTCGGTCGCGATGCCGCGATCGACCGCGGCGGTGGTCCGCGCGCGATCGTAGCTGCCGGTCACCGTCCAGATCCACCGCTTCAGACTGCCCTGCACGGTGCTGCCGGCATGAAGCGAAAGCGCCTGCGTCCGCTGACGTAGCGTCCCCGCCTCCGGCAGATAGCGATAGAGCAGCACGTCGGTGGCGAAGGGCGACGCCGGATTGCCTGCAGGCACCCGCAGCACCGCGGTCGGCAGGCCCGCCAGCCCGACGCCGCGCTGCGCCTCCATCGTCAGGTTGAGCGACGCGGTCACCGTCTTGCCGATCGGCACCGACTGCGTGCCGTCGACCCGCAACTGATCGCGGCTCGCGAGCGACTGATAGGGCGCCAGATCGGTGACCCGGGGAACCCCCGCGGCGTAACCGGCGAGCGTGCCGCGCGCGACGGGATCCCCCGGCACCGCCGCCGCGGTTACCGCCCTGCCCGCCAGCGCATCGAGCGCCGGATCGATCGCACCGCCGCCGATGCCGGTGACGTTGCCGGTCAGGTCGAACAGGTTGCTTGCATCCGGCACCGTCGACCGCCGCGCCCCGGACAATGGGTCCTGCCGGTCGTAATTGATCGTCACCGAGGTGCGGCGCGCATCGTCGAGCCGCGTCGAGCCGAGTTCGAGCGCGGCGGTGCTCGCGCCGCCATCGGTGGTGGTGCCCGCGCCCTCCTCGACCGCGAGCGAGCGGAAATGCTTCTTGGTGATGAAGTTGGTCACCCGTACCGTCGGCGGAAAGCCGAACCGCGCCGATTCCTGCTCGGGCAGGATCTCGGTCCGCTCGATCGCCTCGGGCGGCAGCGTCCGCAACTCGCCATAGCCCGATATTCGCCGGCCGTTGAGCAGGAACACCGGGTCGGCGCCACTGTTGGAGGTGGTCAGCGGCTTGAGCAATTTGAGGATGTCGTCGATCCGCGTCGCACCCAGCGCCTTGAGCGCCTGCGCGTCGAGCACCGCGACCGGCGCGGCATCGCCGATCACCGACCCGCGCAGCCGTTCGCCGGTGATGACGATGTCCTGCGGCGTTTCGTTCTGGGTTGCCGGCGCCGCAGCCTCCTGTGCCTGCACGGCCGGGGCGGTCGCCAATAGCACCACGCCGGCGAGCCGATATCCTCTCCCGACCGCCATCCCCCCCCGACCTTCCCCGCCGCCCGCGCCGAAAGACGAAGACTATGGAGCGAAAGACGAGGTGACAAATCGATTGTGCGATCGTCTTGTTCGCGCAGGACAGTTCAGCGCCGAAACTTGACGATGTCGGCGATTATCCGCGGTAGAACACCAACGCGACTACGACGATCAGCAACGATACGATCAGCAGCACCGGCACGCGCCGCGCCCTACGGCCGGCCGCGGCGGCTTCGTAGGCATCCATGTCGAAATAGAAGCGCCCCGCCGCCGGCATGCGGATCGACCCATCGGCGATCATCGCCGCGAACGCCTTCGCCTCGCGGCCCGCGGCGGGGGTGAAGGGGATCGCATCCGACGCGGTCACCGCCCGCGCCTCGACGAAGCGCGGCGCGATCGTGCCGTGGACCAGATAACGGTCGCGCACCGTGCCGCGTGGCTCGACGCGGGTCAGCCGGCCGCTCATCGCCGCTTGCCCTGGTGGCGGACGTTCGCCGGGCGGCCGCGATGCTTGATGACGCGATCCTTGCGCCCCGACCCGACGTGTCGCGGTCCGGGTGCCGCGCCCTTGCCGCCGGGCAGTTCGAAGCGCAGCGCGCCCGACACCGGATTCGCCTCCGCCAGCCGCAGGTCGATGCGCTGGCCAAGCGTATATTCCTCGCCCGTCTGTTCGCCGACCAATTTGCGTGCCGCCTCGTCGAAGCGGAAATATTCGCCGCCCAGATCGCGCACCGGCATCAGCCCGTCGCCGCCGATCCCCTCGACGGTGGCGAAGAAGCCGTAATTCTGCACGCCGGTGATCCGCGCCGACAGCGTCTCGCCGACCTTCTCGGCGAGATAGGCCGCGACATAGCGGTCGATCGTGTCGCGCTCCGCCTCCATCGCGCGGCGTTCGAGGCCGCTGATCGTCTCGCCGATCACGTCCATCGCCGCCGCGTCGGTCTGGCCCAGCCCGCCCTCGCCGAGCCGATAGGCGGACACCAAAGACCGGTGGACGAGCAGATCGGCATAGCGCCGGATCGGCGAGGTGAAATGCGCATAGGAACCGAGCGACAGGCCGAAATGCCCCTGATTGGCCGGGGCATAATAGGCCTGCGTCTGGGTGCGCAGCACCTGTTCCATCACCTGCGGCCGGAAATCGGCGTCGCCGACGCGATCGAGCACGTGGTTGAACGTCGCCGGGCGGATCACCTGCCCCAGCGCCAGCGGCACGTCGAACGTCTCCAGATACTCTTTGAGCGCGACCAGCTTTTCACGGCTCGGCGGTTCGTGGACGCGATACATCACCGGCGCCTTCTTCGCCTCCAGCGCCTTGGCGGCGGCGACGTTGGCGGCGATCATATAATCCTCGATCAGCCGGTGTGCGTCGAGCCGTTCGCGCGGCGCCACCGACATGATCCGCCCCGTCTCGTCGAGCACCACCCGCCGCTCGGGCAGGTCGAGATCGAGCGGCTCGCGCGCATCCCGCGCCTTGGCGAGCGCACGCCAGCAGGCCCAGAGATGGCGGAGGGACTCCTTCAATTCCTCCCCGGCACGGGGAGGGGGACCATCCGCAGGATGGTGGAGGGGGGCGTCCTCAGACGACATCGTTTGTGGAAGCCCCCCTCCACCATTGGCTTCGCCAACGGTCCCCCTCCCCGTGCCAGGGAGGAATGTGTCAGCGATCGCCTGCGCATCCTCATACGCCAGGTTCGCCGCGATCCGCACCCGCGCGCGCGTAAAACGCCAGCTCTTGAGCGCACCCGACTTGCCGACCCGCAAATGGCAGACCAGCGCCGCGCGATCCTCGCCCTCCTTGAGCGAACAGACTTCGGCGGACAGGATCTCGGGCAACATCGGCACGACGCGGTCGGGGAAATAGACCGAATTGCCGCGCCGCCGCGCCTCGCGATCGATCTCGGACCCCGGCCGCACGTAGAAACTGACGTCGGCGATCGCCACCACCGCCTGCCAGCCGCCGGCATTGGCGGGATCGTCGTCGGGCGCCGCCCAGACCGCATCGTCATGGTCGCGCGCATCGGCCGGATCGATCGCGACGATCGGCAGATGCGTCAGGTCCTCGCGATCGTCGCCGAGCGGCTGCTGCGACACGCGTGCCGCCTCGTCGAGCGTATCGGCGGTGAACACGTCGGGGATGCCGAGCTTGTGGATCGCGATCAGCGAGAAGCTGCGCGGCGCGAACGGATCACCCAGCCGCTGGACGACGCGCACGCTGATCCGGGGCGGCCGCCCGGTCATCTCCGTCATCACCAGATCGCCCGCCTCGGCGCCGCCGGTGTCGGAGACGGGAAATTCGCGCCGATCCTTCTTCTCGACCCCGGTCAGCCAGAACCGCTCCCCCTCGCGGCGCAGCACGCCGAGCACCTGCTCGGACGCCTTGGCGAGCACCTTCATCGGATGCGCGATCCAGCCGTTCCCGGCCTCTTCGGTCCGCGCGAGGATGCGCTCGCCGATCCCCAGCGCGCCCCGCTTGCGTTCGCGGACACGCAGCCGCGGCGGCGGCGTCTCCGCCTCCCAGCGATCGGGCACCGCCCAGACGTTGCCGCCGTCGTCGACGTCGGCGACGCGCAGCACCGTGACCTTGGGCAGGCCGCCCATCTTGTGGAAGGCGCGGCCGGGGGCGCCGTCGATCAGCCCCTCGTCGGCCATGTCCTTGAGCATCGCCTTCAGCGCGATCTTCTCCTGCGCGGTCAAGCCGAACGCCTTGGCGATCTCGCGTTTGCCGGCGGGAACGTCCGAGGTTTCGATGAACTGGAGGATCTGCGCCTGCGTCGGCAGGCCGGGTCTGGTCTTGTTTTTCACAGACCAGAGATAGGGACTGCACCCGCCGCCGTCATGCCCCAACTTTGCGCGGACGCGCCGGAGGGTCTACAGGCGCGCCATGCCGCCGATCCGCGTTTGTGCGCTCTACCGCTTCACCCCCTTCCCCGACCCGGCGGCCTTGCAGGCACCACTGCTTGCCGCCTGCGAGGCGGCCGGCGTGCGCGGCACGTTGCTGCTCGCGCGCGAGGGGATCAACGGCACGATCGCCGGGCCGGATGCGGGGATGGAGGCGGTGCTGGCGCATATCCGCGCGCTGCCCGGCTGCGCGACGCTCGACGTCAAGGAGGCGCGCGCCGACGCGATGCCGTTCCACCGCACCAAGGTGCGGCTCAAGCGCGAGATCGTGACGATGGGCGAACCCGCGATCGATCCGCTCGACGCCGGCCATTACGTCGATCCGGCCGACTGGAACGCGCTGATCGCCGATCCCGCGACCCTGGTGATCGACACGCGCAACGATTACGAGGTGGCGGTCGGCAGCTTCGCCGGCGCGGTCGATCCGCAGACGCGCACCTTCCGCGAATTCCCGGCGTGGTTCCGGGAGCATCGCGACGAATTGCTCGCCGGCACGAAGCAGGTCGCGATGTTCTGCACCGGCGGCATCCGCTGCGAGAAGGCGACCGCCTTCCTCAAGGCGGAGGGTGTCGACGACGTCTTCCACCTCAAGGGCGGCATTCTGCAATATCTCGAGGACGTGCCGGCGGAAGAGAGCCGCTGGCAGGGCGAATGTTTCGTCTTCGACGAACGCGTCGCGGTCGGTCACGGCCTGACGCCGGGCACCCACGGCCTGTGCCGCGCCTGCCGGATGCCGGTGTCGCCAGCCGACCGCGCCTCGCCGCTGTTCGAAGAGGGCGTCAGCTGCCCACGCTGCCACGCCGCGCGCAGCGAAACGGATCGCGCCCGCTATGCCGAACGGCACCGCCAGGCGCTGCTCGCCGAGGCACGCGGCGAGGCGCATGTCGGGCGGCGGTACGAAGAGGACGCCTCTCCTTCCTGAAACTCAGCGGCCGGGGTCCCGCGTTGGAGATACGTCTCACGACCGTGCGTCGCACCGTCGCATGTCGCTCCCCCGCTCGCCAAGCATATTCCGTCACCCCGGACTCGTTCCGGGGTCCACGCCGCGGCGAGGAGACCGGCTTGAGGGGAAACCATCCTCTTGCGGCTCGGTGGACCCCGGAACAAGTCCGGGGTGACGAGTTTTGGACGAGCCCGAGCGAGCCTCATCCTCCCGCCCTTCCTTTAGGAGGGCTGAGCAGCTTAGCGAGACGCCTCAGTAACTCCGTGCGAGCAGCACCCGTTCGACCGCCGGTTCACCGGTGAACACGCAGGCGCCATCCGCCGCCGCCGCATCGGACGGCGCGTTGCGGATCGTCAGCTTGAGCGCCTTGAGCCGCTCGACCACCGCGTCGAGCGCCGCGCCGGTCGGCCGTGCCCATTGCACCTCGACCCAGCCGGGATTCTTCACGCCCTCGGCGAAATGCGCCTCGACCGCGGCGAAGTCCGCCGCCGGCACGATCGCCGCCTGCATCCGCGCCCGCGCTTCGTCGTGCAGCGCCTGCTGGATCGCCGCGAGCAACGCCGGCGCCTCCGCCTCGAAATCGCCGCGCGCCATCACCTGGCTATCGAGCTTGCCGTCCTCGCGATACAGCCGGTCGCGGCGGATCACCGAGACGTTGCCGCCCGCCATGTCGCGCCCGCCGATCTCGATGACGATCGGCGCGCCCTTCTTGACCCAGCCCCAGCGCTTGGTCGCCGCCTTGGCCGGCTTGAGGTCGAGCAACGCGCGTACCGGCTCGCCGAGCGCCGACAGGCCGGCGAGGTTCGACTGGATGTCCTTGGCATAGGCAATCAGCGCCTCGTCCTCGGGCTGGTCGCGCAGCATCGGCACGATCACGATCTGCCACGGCGCGATCCGCGGCGGCACGCGCAGGCCGTCGTCATCGCCATGCACCATGATGACGCCGCCGATCATCCGGGTGCTGACCCCCCAGCTCGTCGTATTGGCGAGTTCCAGCTCGCCGCTGGCGTTCTGGAAACGGATGTTCTGCGCATGCGCGAAATTGGTGCCGAGGAAATGGCTGGTGCCCGCCTGCAGCGCCTTGCCGTCCTGCATCATCGCCTCGATGCTGTAGGTCGCGACCGCGCCGGGGAAGCGCTCGTTCTCGGGCTTCTCGCCGGCGACGACCGGCAGCGCGAGGCAGTCCTCGGCGAAGCTGCGATAGACTTCGAGCATCTTCAGCGTTTCCTCGCGCGCCTCGTCGGCGGTGGCGTGGGCGGTATGGCCCTCCTGCCAGAGGAATTCGCTGGTGCGCAGGAACATGCGGGTGCGCATCTCCCAGCGCACGACGTTTGCCCACTGATTGATCAGCACGGGGAGATCGCGCCACGACTGCACCCAGCGCGCGAACGCCGTGCCGATCACCGTCTCCGAAGTCGGCCGCACCACCAAAGGCTCCTCCAGCTTGGCGGCGGGATCGGGGATCAGTCTGCCCTTGCCGTCGGGGATCAACCGGTGGTGGGTGACCACCGCCATCTCCTTGGCGAAGCCCTCAACATGCTCCGCCTCCTTCTCGAAATAAGAGAGCGGGATGAACAGCGGGAAATAGCAATTCTCATGGCCGGTCGCCTTGATCCGGTCGTCGAGCAGCCGCTGGATCCGCTCCCAGATGCCATAGCCCCACGGCCGGATGACCATACAGCCGCGCACGCCCGATTCCTCGGCGAGATCGGCCTCGGCGATGACGGATTGATACCAGGCGGCGAAGTCGGCGTCGCGCGTGACGGAAAGAGCGTGCTTCATGGGGTGGACGCCTAGCCAAAGCGCTTCGGCGCGTCACCCCCTTCGCGCACTGGCCGCGATCCGTGATCGCGCGACGTGGGAAGGGCTACGGAGTCACGACCGGGCCGGCCGCCAGCATTCGCTTGCCGCGCAGATACATCTCCAGCCGCTGCGCGCTGAACAGGCCAAGCGCCAACGCCATCAGCACGTCGGTGATCGCCATCGGATCGAGCCCCGCCGGCCCCGCATAGCTCAATGCGCCGCGCGCGCTGCTGCGCACGACGATCAGCAGCACGATGAACAGCAACGCCGCCGGCGACGAGGTCTGGCCCAGCGTATGCGTCTCCGGATCGAGCGTGATCCGCATCATCTTGCCGCGCTGCCAGCCCAGCGCCGCACCGAGACCGACCGCGGCGAGGCAGAAGGCCCAGCCCCAGCCACGCGGCGGAAAGCGCGTGAAGGTGAAGCCGATCACCACCGCATAGAAAGCCGGCAGGATCCACAGATGTTCGAGCTTGAGCGGCCGCACCCGGCTCATCCGCTTCCAGCGGATCGCCATCACCACCGCGACGACGACGAGCGGGATCGCATAGCTGATCCACCCGCCCGGTTGCTGTCCCTGCATATGTCCGTGTCCCCGCCCGCCCGTTACGGAGCAGAAACTACAGATGCCGGCATCGATACGAAAGGGGCATACTGACCCCAACCTCCGTCACCCCGGGCTCGACCCGGGGTCCCGCTACGCCCGAAGCGCGAAGGTAGCGGGACCCCGGCTCAAGGCCGGGTGACGAGCGAGCTGCCTTTACTCCGCCGCCTGCGCCAGCGGCTGTTCCTTCCACACCAGCACCGGCTTGCGCGCCGCCTGCGTCTCGTCGAGCCGCGCACGCGGCGCGAAATGCGGCGCGGTCTTGAGGCTGGCGTCGCCGGCCTTGGCCCGTTCCGCCACGCTGCGCAGCGCGCCGACGAACTGGTCGAGCGCCGCCTTCGATTCGGTCTCGGTCGGTTCGACCAGCATCGCGCCGTGGACGACGAGCGGGAAATAGACCGTCATCGGGTGGAAGCCCTCGTCGATCAGCCCCTTGGCGACGTCGAGCGTCGAGAAGCCCTCGGCGAGATTGGCGTCGGAGAAGATCGCCTCGTGCATGCACGGCCCCGACTTGGCGAAGGGCGCGTCGAGCGTTCCCTCCAGCGAGCGCAGCACGTAATTGGCGTTGAGCACCGCATCCTCGGCGACCTGCTTGAGGCCGTCGGCACCGTGGCTGAGGATATAGGTCAGCGCGCGGGTGAACATCCCCATCTGGCCATGGAAGGCGGTCATCCGGCCGAACGTGTCGGGATGATCGTCGCCCGCAGTCTCTTCCTCGATGAGCTGGATATGCCCGTCGGCCATGCGCGCGGTGAACGGCAGCGGTCCGAAGGGGCTGAGCGCCTCCGACAGCACCACCGGCCCGGACCCCGGTCCGCCGCCGCCGTGCGGGGTCGAGAAGGTCTTGTGCAGGTTGATGTGCATCGCGTCGACGCCGAGGTCGCCGGGCCGCACCCGGCCGACGATGGCGTTGAAATTGGCACCGTCGCAATAGACGTAGCCGCCCGCATCATGGACCGCATCGCTGATCGACTTCAGGTCGCGCTCGAACAGGCCGCAGGTGTTGGGGTTGGTGATCATCACCGCGGCGACGTCCGGCCCCAGCCGTGCCTTCAACGCCGCGGTATCGACGCGGCCATCGGCGGTGGCGGGGATATCCTCGACGGTGAAGCCGGCGAAGGCCGCCGTGGCGGGATTGGTGCCATGCGCCGATTCGGGCACGAGGACGACCTTGCGATGGCCCTCGCCGCGCTTCTCCAGCGCCGCCTTGATGCACAGGATGCCGCACAATTCGCCGTGCGCGCCGGCCTTCGGCGACATGGCGACGCCGTGCATGCCGGTGAGCTTGATCAGCCACACCGCCAGTTCGTTGATGACCGCGAGCGCGCCTTGCACGGTGTCGACCGGCTGCAACGGATGCACGTCGGCGAAACCGGGAAGGCGCGCCATCTTCTCGTTGAGCCGCGGATTGTGCTTCATCGTGCACGAGCCGAGCGGGAACAGGCCGAGGTCGATCGCGTAATTCTGGCGGCTGAGCCGCGTATAGTGACGGATCGTCTCGGGCTCGGACAGGCCGGCAAGCCCGATCGGCGCCTTGCGGCTAAGATCGCCGAGCCGCGACCCCGCGACGTCGCCCTCGGCGAAATCGACGCCGGTGGTCTGCGTATCACCGATCTCGAAGATCAGCGCCTCTTCCAGCATCAGCGCCTTGTTGCCGGTGAAGGTCGGTGCGGCGCCATTGCCGCCGCCGGCGGTCATCTCGGGACGCCAGCCGCTCTGATTGATGCTCATGCCAGAACCTCCTCGAGTGCGGCGGCAAGGGTTTCGACGTCCTCCGCGGTCGTCGTCTCGGTGACCGCGACGATCAGCCCGTTGGCGAGGCCCGCCTCGTCCGGATACAGCCGGCCGAGCGACACGCCCGCCAGGATGCCGCGATCGGCGAGCGTCCGCACCACGGGGCGCGCCTCGACCGGCAGCTTCAGCGTGAATTCGTTGAAGAAGGTCTCGGTGACCAGCTCGACGCCCGGCACCTTGGCGAGGCGATCCGCGGCGCGGCACGCCGCGGCGTGATTGATCCCCGCCAGCCGGCGCAGCCCCGCCTCGCCGAGCAGCGTCATGTGGATCGAGAAGGCGAGCGCACAGAGCCCCGAATTGGTGCAGATGTTGCTCGTCGCCTTTTCGCGACGGATATGCTGTTCGCGCGTAGACAGCGTCAGCACGAAGCCGCGGCGCCCCTCCGCATCCACCGTCTCGCCGCAGAAGCGGCCCGGCATCTGGCGGATATACTTCTCCTTGCAGCCCATCAGGCCGACGTACGGGCCGCCGAACTGCAGGCCGACGCCGAGCGACTGGCCCTCGCCGACGACGATATCGGCGTCCATCTCGCCCGGCGAGGTGATCGCGCCCAGCGCCACCGGCTCGGTGACGACCGCGATCAGCAGTACCTTGTTGGCGTGACAGGCATCGGCGAGCGGCGTCAGGTCGGCGATGCGGCCGAGGATGTCGGGATATTGCACGACGACGCATGACGCATCGCCGTCGATCGCGGCGATCAGCGCATCGATATCCGTTTCGGCGGTCAGCGCCGGCGCGGAGGTTTCGAGATGATCGCCGGTGTATTTCGCCATCGTCTTGGCGACGCTGACATAATGCGGGTGGAGCCCGCCCGACAGGATCGCCTTGCCCTTGCGGGTGATGCGCCGCGCCATGCCGATCGCTTCCCAGCAGGCGGTCGAGCCGTCGTACATCGACGCGTTCGCCACGTCGGTGCCGAGCAGCCGCGCGACCTGCGTCTGGAACTCGAACAGCATCTGCAGCGTGCCCTGCGCGATCTCGGGCTGATACGGCGTATAGGCGGTGAGGAACTCGCCACGCTGGATCAGGTGATCGACGCTCGCCGGCACGTGATGGCGATAGGCGCCCGCACCGAGGAAGAACGGCACTTCGCCCGCGACCGTGTTCTGGCGGGCGAGCGCGGTCATGTGCCGCTCGACCGCCAGTTCGGAGGCGTGGTTCGGCAGGTCATGGATCGGGCCGGACAGGCGGGCGGCCTCGGGCACGTCAACGAACAGATCGTCGATCGATCCCGCACCGATGACCGCGAGCATCGCGTCGCGGTCGGGCTGGGTAAGCGGCAGGTAGCGCATCATCATTCCCTTGAGAGCCCCGCCTGTGGGAAGGGCCTTTACCTATGGCGACGGGCTGAGGTTCGATCGATCATCCCCGCAGGTCCCGTCACCCCGGACCAGTTACGGGGTCCACCGGGCAGCAGGGGCGCCCTATCGTTTCAGACCATCCTCCTCGCCGCCGCGTGGACCCCGGAACAAGTCCGGGGTGACGTATCAAGCGCGGCGAAGCATCGACCAGAGCGGAGCACCAATTGCGAGGCTGATCGTTACAGCTTGGCGACGAACTCCGCGTAGGCGGCTTCGTCCATCAGCGTCTCCAGCTCGGCCGGATCGCTGAGCGTGATCCTGAAGAACCAGCCCTCCGCTTCCGGATCCGAGTTGACCAGGCTGGGATCGTCCGACAGCGCGGCATTGCCCTCGGTCACCGTCCCCGACACCGGCGAATAGACGTCCGACGCGGCCTTGACCGATTCGACCACCGCGGCCTCGTCGCCCTTGCCGAGTTGCTTGCCCGCCTCGGGAACGTCGACGAACACGATGTCGCCGAGCTGGCCCTGCGCATAATCGGAGATGCCGACGGTGCCGGTGTCGCCATCGACATCGACCCACTCATGATCTTCGGTGAAATAACGGCTCATCACTTGCCTCCTGCGCGGACATAGCGGTGGGGAACGAACGGCATCGGTGCGACCGTCGCCTCGTGGATCTTGCCGCGCTGGACGAGGCGCAGCGGCGTGCCGACCTCGGCGAGCGCAGCGGGAACATAGGCCATGGCGATCGGCGCACCGACGCTCGGCGCGAAGCCGCCGCTGGTGACGCGGCCGATCACCGCGCCCTCGGCGTCGACGACGCTCGCGCCCTCGCGCACCGGCTGGCGCCCGGCGACCGACAGGCCGACGCGCTTGACCGCGGGACCGTCGGTGCGCTCGCCGAGGATGCGCGCGGCGCCGGCAAAATCGGCGGCCTCGCGGCGGCGCTTCGACAGAGCGAAGCCGAGGTCGGCCATCACCGGCGTCGTCTCGGGATCGAGATCGTGGCCGTAGAGCGGCAGTCCGGCTTCGAGCCGCAGCGAATCGCGCGCACCCAGGCCGATCGGCTTGACCTCGGGCTCAGCGCAGATCGCATCGGCGAAATCGGCGGCGGCTTCGGCGGGGATCGAAATCTCGACGCCGTCCTCGCCGGTATAGCCCGAACGGCTGATCCACAGCGCATGGCCGTTCCAGTCGAACGCGCCCGCGGTCATGAACACGAGGTCCTCGACGCCGGGGATCAGGCGCGACACGGCGGCGACCGCCTTGGGCCCCTGCACCGCGAGCAAGGCCTGATCTTCCATCAGGTTCATCGTCAGGTCGTCGGGCAGCACGTCGAGCAGATAGGCGAGATCGTCATATTTGGTCGCACCGTTGACAACGACGTAATGGCTCGCCGCGCCGAACGGATGCGCGCCCTCGGCGGGCAGCGTCGTGACCATCAGGTCGTCGAGGATGCCGCCCTCGTCGTTGAGCAGCAGTGAATAGCGGATCTTGGTCGCGGCGAGCCCGGCGATATCACCCGGCAGCACCGCTTCGAGCGCCCTGGCGACGCCGGCGGCGTCGAGCCCGTCGCCGGTGAAGCCGACCTGGCCCATATGGCTGACGTCGAATAGGCCGGCGGATTCGCGCGTCCACAGATGCTCGGCCATGATGCCCTCATATTGGACGGGCATTTCATAGCCGGCGAACGGCACCATGCGGCCGCCGCGGGCGCGGTGCCAGCCGTCGAGCGGCAGCAGCTGGATTGCGGGCTCGTCGCCGTCGAGGTCGTCGAGCGGGTCGGGCAAGGTGTCTGGCAGCGAATCGCTCATCAACCGTCTCCAAGAAAGGCACGGGACCAAAGACGGCACGGGGCCGCAATCGATCCGTCATACCCCCTCTGTCACGGTGACCTGAGAGCTTTGACCCGGCGCGTGTCCGCGGCGGGCTTACCCCTTCGGTGGCTCCTCAAAGGAACGCTTTCCAGAGTGTCGATAAGGCAGCGCGCGGTCCCGTTTGCCTGAGAGATTCCGGGGTGGTTGCTCCTTCGGCGGCCTCCTTGTGAAGAGGCTCTCTCCCGCGCCCGCCCATGCCGGTCGCCCGGCATCGACGCGTGGTGCTGTGACGGGCGGCGGGGTCTTAGTCAATGCGGAAACGCCCTCCCCTCCCTGCGCGGGAAGGGAAGAGAATCAGCGTTGCGCGTTATACTTCAGCTGGTCGTCGGTGAGCTGGAAGCCGACCAGCGCCTCGAAGGTCGCGCGCAGCACCGCGGAGCGCACCTCCGGCCGCGCCAGCGGATCGGTCGCGGCATCCTCGTCGCCCGCCTTGCGCTTGCGGGTGAGCTGGTTGCGCACCTCGTCGGGCAAGGTCGCCGCCGCCCGCGCGATCTGCGTCGAGGCGGTGCCCTGCGCCTGCGCGCGCGCCTGCCCGGCGTCGAAATGCACCGCGATCTGCCCCTTGCGCTTGGCGGTCACCGCCGAGCCGCCGCGGACGATCGCGATATAATAAGGCAGCACCACGTCGCGCGGGCCCTCGGTACGCGTCCGCCGCGCGAGCACGTCGAAGGTGACGCTGGTGGCGATCTGCTCGCCGGCGTCGTTGCAGGCGCCGCGCACGTTGGTCATGCTGGCGACGACGTCGATCGCGCTCGCGTCGCGGCTCGTCGCCGGATCGAACAGCGTGATGTCGCCGGTACCGGCGGCGACGCCGACTGTCGGGCAGGCGGAGCGCACGGCGGAGATGCCGCCTTCGACGATCTCGCCCTTGCTGGCGCAGCCCGAGAGGATCAGCGCGAGGGCGGACAGGCCTAAAGCCGGGGTTTTCACGAGGACGCGTACCTTTGTCGAACGGACAGTGATGCGCCGCCGGAGAACCCGGGCGATGCGCGGCGTACCATAGGAACCGGCTTTCCCGCGTGCAAGCAATCGCGTACTTCCGCGCGGTGAGCCAATCGCGTACTTCCGTGCGCCGCACCAATCGCGTAGAACCGCCGGCATGGCCTCCCAATTCCCCGCGGACGGCGGCAAGCCCGTCCTCGAACTGCTGATCGCCGCACCGCGCGGCTTCTGCGCCGGCGTCGACCGCGCGATCCGCATCGTCGAACTCGCGATCGAGAAGCACGGCGCGCCCGTCTACGTCCGCCACGAGATCGTCCACAACAAGTTCGTCGTCGACACGCTGAAGGCGCAGGGCGCGGTGTTCGTCGAGGAGCTCGACCAGGTGCCCGACGGCGCGCCGGTGGTCTTCTCCGCGCACGGCGTGCCAAAGTCGGTGCCGGTCGACGCGCAGAACCGCGGCCTCGACTATCTCGACGCAACCTGCCCATTGGTGTCGAAGGTCCATCGTCAGGCCGAGCGGCTCGTCGCCGCCGGCCGCCATATCATCTTCATCGGCCACGCCGGCCATCCCGAGGTCGTCGGCACCTTTGGCCAGGTGCCCGCCGGCGCGATGTCGCTGATCGAGACCGCCGCCGACGCCGAGATCTTCGCGCCAGTCGATCCCGACAATCTCGCCTTCCTCACCCAGACGACGCTGTCGGTCGACGACACCGCCGCGGTGGTCGCGGTGCTGCAGCGCCGCTTCCCCAACATGCTGCCGCCGCGCGGCGAGGACATCTGCTACGCCACCTCGAACCGGCAGGCGGCGGTCAAGGCGATCGCCGCGGCGTGCGACGCGATGCTGGTGATCGGCGCCCCCAATTCGTCCAACTCGGTGCGGCTGGTCGAAGTGGCGGAGCGCGAGGGCATTCCGGCGCGGCTGATCCAGCGCGCCGGCGAGCTCGACTGGACGTTCCTCGACGGCGTCGGCACGCTCGGCATCACCGCCGGCGCCTCCGCGCCCGAGCTGCTGGTCCGCGAGCTGGTCGACCTGCTCTCCACCCGCTTCGCGATCACCGAGCGCGAGGAGGAAACGACGCGCGAGACGATCGCATTCAAACTGCCACGCGGCCTCGACGCCGCGGCATAGGCTGACCGTCCCCCGGCGCACGTCCGGGGGACGTGGAGACTGGGGAGGGATCATGGCCGTCTACACGCACGTCTCGGCCGAGGCGCTGTCCGCGTTCCTGCGCCGCTACGCCGAGGTCGGCGAGCTCGTCTCCGCCAAGGGCATCGCCGAGGGCGTCGAGAACAGCAACTATCTCGTCGATACGACGACCGCGCGCTTCATCCTGACGCTTTACGAGAAGCGCGTCGACGCCGGCGACCTGCCCTTCTTCCTCGACCTGCTCGATCATCTGGCGGACCGCGGCCTGCCGGTGCCACCCGCGATCCGCGACCGCGACGGCGTCGCGATCCAGACGCTGGAGGGCCGCCCCGCCTGCCTGATCCGCTTCCTCAACGGCGTCTCGGTGACCCGCCCGACGCCGGATCAGGCCGCCACCGCCGGCGCCGCGCTCGGCGCGCTGCACGCCGCGGTCGCCGATTTCGACGGCGGCCGGCCCAACAGCCTCGGCATCGCCGACTGGCGGCCGCTGCTGATGCGCTGCGGCAGCGATCTCGACGCCATCGCGCCGGGCCTGTTCGCGCGCGTCGATACCGCGCTCGCCGCGGTCGAGGTGGCCTGGCCGCACGATCTGCCGACCAGCGTCATCCATGCCGATCTGTTCCCCGACAATGTCCTGATGCTCGGCGCACGGGTGACCGGACTCATCGATTTCTACTTCGCCTGCCGTGACATACGCGCCTATGACGTCGCCGTGATGCACACCTCCTGGGCCTTCGATCCGCAGGGCGCGCCGCTCGCCGGCGTCGGCCCGGCGCTGCTCGCCGGCTATGCCGGGGCGCTCGGCCTGTCCGCCGCCGAGCGCGCCGCGCTGCCGGTGCTCGCGCGCGGCGCGTGCATCCGCTTCCTGCTCACCCGCGCATGGGACTGGCTCGACACGCCGGCGGATGCGCTGGTGACGCGCAAGGACCCGCTCGCCTATCTGCGCCGGCTCGACTGGTACGACGCCCATCCGGAGGCCTTTGCATGACCGACCCCGCCGCCCCCCAGCTCGTCGAGATCGCCACCGACGGCGCCTGCAAGGGCAATCCCGGCCCGGGCGGCTGGGGCGCGCTGCTCCGCTTCGGCGGCCACGAGAAGGAATTGTCGGGCGGCGAGACGCTGACCACCAACAACCGCATGGAGCTGACCGCGGCGATCGAGGCGCTGCGCGTGCTCACCCGCCCGTGCCGGATCAAGCTCAGCACCGACAGCAAATACGTCATGGACGGCCTGACCCGCTGGATCCACGGCTGGCGCAAGAACGGCTGGCGCACCGCCGACAAGAAGCCGGTCAAGAATGCCGAACTCTGGCAGGCTTTGTTCGCCGAGACGCAGAAGCACGAGATCGAATGGATCTGGGTCAAGGGCCACGCCGGCAACGCCGACAACGAACGCGTCGACAAACTGGCGAGTGACGCGGCGATTGCGGCGAGCCTGTTGCTGGGGACGGGCCTGCCGGCGGGGTTCGAGGGGGTCGACGTCGCGCGCTATGCCGCGGGGCGGTTTGCTTAAATCCTCCCCCGCAAGGGGGAGGGGGACCGCTCGGCGTCAGCCGAGTGGTGGAG